>JASMTR010000061.1:0-2813 GCA_041694175.1 Bacteroidales bacterium | reverse complement strand
ATATGGTGTTTTTTTTATTTTTAAATAGGGTTATAAAATTACGATTTATCTTAAAACTAGAGCTTATATTTTACATTTTGTTAATTCACAGGAAAGCCCAATAATCCTCCTAGGCCAATGGTGTATAGCCATAAACCATATAAGCTGTGCTCAACACATATCCATTTAAAAGATTGGTATTTAAAATAAGAAAGGCTAAAAATCAAACCACCAACTAAGGTAATTGCCAAGACCAAAAGATTATTGAAAAATAAATGGCCAATACAGAAGACAAGTGTATTGGCGACTATAAGTTGCTTTTCTGATTTAAAAAGTATGTTGTAACGTTGAAAATAAAATTGTCTATAAATAAATTCCTGAGGTATAACAGAGAAAAACACATAAATACCAAGTATAATAAAGTAACGACCTAAATTGTTTCTAATGGCATTGAACAAATTTTCTTGATAAAATAGAATTGTGATGACGCTTGTCAGTATAGCGATGCTTAAAAATTTTAGCAATAATCGTTTAAGATAAGACGACTTTTGTGTGGGACTAAATTTTAATTTTAAAGGTTTATAATATCGGTTTTTGATAGAAACAACGGCAACATAAGTCAATGCGACTAAACCCATACCGAGTTTAATGTAGATAGAGTATTCTAAAGCTAAGGAAAAGGGGAAAACAACAAACAGCAAAAAATGCTCAAAGCTGAGATGTTTATTTTTAAAATCCATTAGCGACTAAGGTCTATGCTGACACCAAAAAAGCTCGTATTGGCTGCACGATTAAATTGAGTATAACTGTAATTGATCCGAATTTTGTTAAATTTGATGCTTAAACCACCACTCAGACCGGCAAATGAGCGTTGGTCTTCAATCCGTAATTCTTCAGCACGTCTTAAATTATAGCCGAGCTGAATATTAAATCCGCTTTCTGGGAAAAATTCAATACCAATTATCGTTCGCCTGAATAAATTTGCAAAAAACCCTGGATCATCTTCAGTAATATTGCCATTTAAATCAACTTCATCACGCGCTGAATTGCCAAAAGCGATATTCCATTCCTGAATATTTTCAACTGTGATATGCCATCTAAATGGCAGTGTTCTAAATTTTTGTGAAATGCCTAGAATAACTTCAAGCGGTAAATCTTCACGTATTTCATTAAAAGGTTTGATTTGGTATCCTAAATTTCTAACCACACCCGAAACAATTAAATCCCAGCGGTCATATTTATAGGATAAGCCAATATCAGAAGCAATTCCAAAAGAAGTGAAGTTTTCTAATTTTGAGGTTATAAATTTGACATTCGCCCCCAAATAAAAGTCAGATCGCCCGAGCTGTCGCGAATAACCTACAGAAAGTGCCGCTTCATTGCCGGTAAAACTCCCTGTGGGGTTGGCATTTTCATCAAACCCATCAAAACTCCCATAATTGATGTAAGTAATACCAGCTTGTAAGACTTGAGTTCTTCGGTCAAACAGATAAGCATACGAAGCCGTGCCATAATTGATATCGCCCACAAAATTCATGTAGTTAACAGCCAATTGATTATCCATTCTGTAATTGATTAACGCTGGATTATTCAGGGCAGAGCTTGGGTCATAATTGTTTAACGTAACATTTTTACCCCCTAGAGCTGCATGCCGAGGCGAAACGGGTAAATTGAGAAATTGATACGTGTTTTGACCACCGATTTGAGACCAAGCCTCAAGGCTAAATACAAATAATATTAAGAAGCATAAACGTCTTAGAGTCTTCATTTAGGCGGCAAAGATAATCATACTCCCATATTAACGTTGGAGGAGGTTTAATATTTTAGTAAAGTTTTTTTACCTTGAAATTACTAAGGCTATGTTTGTTTTTTTGGAGTTATTAAAAACGCGGGTAAAAAAACCAAGATAGCCAACAAAGAAAATACCAAACCTCCAATTGTACCAATGCCCAAAGCAAACCAAAACACTTCATTTTGTCCGTCTTTAACGAAAGGAATAAATCCTAAAATGGTGGAAATAATAGTTAATAGAATTGGGAATATTTTGCTTTTGAATGCAGAAAGGTAACTTTCAAAATTATTGTCTTGGGTTTTGCGATAGGTATTATACGCATTGATAATGTAAATGCTTGAATTCACTGTGATGCCGCTTAATAACAAAAAAGAAGCCATGCCACCTTGGTCAAAATTAAAATCAAATAGATAAAATGTCATAAACACCCCGACAAAACTGATTGGGATTACACTCAAGATGATAATTGGCTGCGTAAAACTTTCAAACAAACTAGCGGTTATGATAAATATAAAAAGCACAACAATTAAAAGTAAAAGACCATAATCTTTAGCTTGGTTACTTAGCATAAAATTAAAACTCGATTTTTTAAATGTAAACCCCAATGGTAGTTTTTGATAGAGTTCATCTAAAGACTTATCTAGATATTGATTTCCAAATTTTTGAGAACCTGTATATTTAAATTCAACAACCCTAATGTATTCTTGATTTTCTTTATAGATATTTTCTTCGGTAGGCACTTTCTCTATGCGTGCAATATCTTTAAGTTTAAAAACCTTATCGTTTAAATTTTTTAAGGGCTCATTTTTGATTTGCCAAATGTCAAAATTTTGAGATTGTTCACTTTCAAGTCTAACGGGTTCGTATCTGCCACCAACAAAAGCATAAGTATTTGGAGAGAGAGATAAGCTTAAGGTTTTTAAAGTATTATAGGTTTGAAGTGCATTACTATTTCTAAGCGAAAGTTGTTTTTTATTTAAATCTATTTTGAATTCATAGGCTGGTTTTTTTCGCCATTTTGAGTTTTCTCTTACAAAAACCT
>JASMTR010000060.1:0-14493 GCA_041694175.1 Bacteroidales bacterium | reverse complement strand
CTTTTACAAAATCTTTATGCATAATGATATCGCCATCTATTTCGATGATATAATCGTATTGTGATTTAGCAATAGCTTTATTCATGATACGAGGCTTGCGGTTGCCTTTGTCTTCATGCCAAACATGAATAAGCGGAATTGGAAATTTATCTTGAAAAGCCTTGATCAATTCCGTTGTCTCTTGTTTTGAGCCGTCATCAGCAATAATGACTTCATTTGGTAAACTACTTTGGTTTTGTACGCTTTTTAAAAGCAAGTTCAAGGCTTGAGGCCAATTATAAGTCGGTGTAACCAAACTACAAGTCGGAAGATGACGCATTTATAAAAATTTAAGCAAAATTAAGCATTTTCAAAGTATCACTCAATACTTCAAAGCGAAATCGACTATGGCATAGAATCAATCACACTGCCACATTTCAGCATTGAAGCGCCGTAATATGGGTTTTTGACTTCCTGAGAAAAACTCAACCAAGACGCACCTTGACTTTGGTTAGCCATTGGGCACTGTTGTACGTAGATTTTATTTTCCATCGGATTTGAAGTGTTAACTAATGTGATTATTTCATCAGAAATTTTCACAAAACTGTCTCTTAAATCATCAATATTTTTAAAATCTTTGGATGACTTAAAAGCAGTATTACTATAATTTGAAAACTTCGACATTAAATTTTGATATGCTTTTTTTGATACTTCAAAATTGTCGTTTACCAAACTATTTTTGAGTTCTATATAGTTATCAATTAACTGAATAAAAGCCTCATCATCTTCTACACTTTGGATTTGATTTATTTTAGGCATTTCCATATTTCCGTGTTGGTGTCCAGTCCTTGCTAATTTCCCTTCAGGGTTCATCATACTTGGTTTGTTGGCCAACTGCGCTTCAGAATCAATGCTAAATGCACCGTGAGTTACAATTTCATCACCTGATTTTAAACCCGAGAGTATTTCTACACCATCCGAGGTTGATGATCCTATTTCTACGGTTTTCATTTTAAAATATACACCGTTTTCATTTTCTAATTGCTGATAGACCACTGAGTGTTTTCCCGTCCAAAGGACAGCTGATTTGGGTACCATTAAAGTTTGATTCGATTCTATTTTATTTTTTGGTTGTTTGAGTTCAGCTTTAATAAATACACCAGGTTTTAAATTTTGGTTAGCATTATCAATGACTATTCTGGCTTCAGCTGATCTTGAATTGGCTTGTAAAACGGGGGTAACAAAACTCACCTGTCCTGAAACATCTTGATGATTCGGTATTTTGATGTTGACTTCATCTCCTACAATAATAGCATTGAGGTCATTTTCGTAAACATCTAAAATTGCCCAAAGGCTGGATAAATTGGCGATTTGCAAAAGATTTTGACCAGCTTTGATGTTATCACCTTGCTCTACATTTAATTTATTTACAAAACCAGCTTTAGGTGATCTGAGTTTTAATCTTCCATTATCTAAAGACTTGACATCAGAAATTGATAACTCGTAGTTTTCTATTTTCTTTTTAATGCTTTTTAAAAGATTTAAATTGTCTTGTTGCGTTGCTAATTCTAATTCATCTTTTAAAACTTGAATTTCTGGAGCATATAATTCTGCTATAATTTGATTTTTATTAACTGCTTCGCCCTCTTCATTGATATACAGTTTTTCAATTCTCGCCTTAAAATTTGCAGAAATGGATTGGGTCTCGTTTTGATTAATTTCCAAGCGACCAGAAAGATTTAATTTTGAATCGTATGCTTGACTTCCAACCCTTATGGTTTCAACTTGAGCTAAGGCTCTTGCAGATTTGCTCATTCTGATGGCATCTGAGTCAATATCATCACTCATTTGACTGGCGGGAATCAATTCCATTCCACAAATGGGGCAATCGCCTTGTTCTCCTTTTCTGATTTGAGGGTGCATAGAACAAGTCCAAACGCTTGAATTTGCTTGTTCTTGAGCGTGCTCGTGTTTATCTTCTTTGGGGCTTTTGGAAGAAAAAAGTGTTGTGCCAAGAAAAATACCAATGATTAAAATTAATCCTCCAATAATGTATGTTTTTATGTTATTTTTCATTTTAATATATTTAAAAAATTAGTATATGTATTTAATTAAAATTCCACAGAATAGCCAGATATAACATAAAAAGGCTACATATTTTAAAGCCTTTTCTAAAAAAGAACTCTTAGGTGCCATTTCTTTCATATAAGAAATATCTTTTTCTTTTGAAAAAAAACCAAAATAGACCAAGATTCCAGAAATAACCAAGAATCCGATATTCATAAAAAAAGTATAATTGAATTGAAAATACTCTTGTTGTAAGATTTGAATGGAAGTAAAATCAGGTAATAAATTAAACAGATTGAAACTATAATGCAAGACTAATGAAGTAATGATTAAGGCTGTAAGCAATAGTGAAAGAATAAACAATGACATTTTCCAACCATAATACTTAGCATTAATTCTCAAAACTGGAAAAACTACCAAATCACTAAAAATAAAAGCCATAACACCAGCAAAGCTTACACCTTTACCAAACAATAAAGCCGCAAGTGGAATGTTACCCATTGAACCTATAAACGTTATAAAAGCCGCAAAAGGACCAACAATCACGTGCTCTAATAGCGTTAAGAAATCAAATGATGTTTGTCCTTCTCCTGTATTTATAAACAAAGTTTGAAAAAAAGCATCTGGCACAAATGCTGAAATAATACCTGCGATGGTAAATCCAATGGTTACATCTTTCCAAACCATTTTCCATTCCATTCCATACTGCTTACCAACTTTTATCCAATTTATTTTGTTTTTGATTTTATCTGAAATTGATTTTTTATCAATTTTTCCTGTTTCACCTTTTCCAAGTTTTTTTCTTGCTTTTGAAATGATAGATTTTGGATTAAACAAACCTATTAATAACCAAGCTATTAGAATAAGAAAAATACCTCCAATATATTCACCAACCACAAATTGCCAACCCAAAAAAATAGAAATCACAATTCCAAGCTCTATCACAAGATTGGTTGAAGCCAACAAAAAAGCTATTGACGACACAAAACTCGCACCTTTTTGAAATAAGGATTTGGTTGTTGCTAAAGCTGAAAAACTACAAGAGCTACTAATAAAACCGAAAAAAGTACCAAAAAGAACAGATTTAGCATCTGATGCTCCCATGGTTTTTTGCATATTTTCTTTGGTTACAAATACTTGAATTAGACTACTCAAAGCATAACCTAAAATAAATGCCCAAAGTGCCATCCAGAAAAAACCTAATGCAGTTTGAGCTGCATTTCCCCAGTGTTCTAAAAAATTTTCAAAATTCATAATTGTGGATTTGAAAGGAGATAATTCATTTGTTCTTTATTTTTTTGAAGCTCTGCTAAAGTTTTGGTTTGTTGTTTTTGATACAATAAACGCTCTTCTTCTAAACGCAAAACTTCTTCAATAGCCATAGACGCGTTTGATAAGGCAATTTCTGAAAGTTTTAAAATATCTTTAAGTCGCAACAATTGCTTGTTGTATAAATCTAAAACATTTAACAGTTCATCTTGTTTGTATTTTGTTATTCGAATTTCAGAGTTAATAAGTGTTTTTTCATTTTCAAATTGGTTTTGAAGCGATTTTCCTTTCAGAGCAGCCACTTTTTTTCTTGACTTATTTTTCTTTCCAAAAATAGGAAGACTAACCGATAACATTGGCATAAAAGCATCTTGTCCAGCGTCAGCATTTGCAACATTACGGTCTTGAATAATGGCATAATCCAAGCCGATTCCAAATTGTGGTAAGGCTTGTTTTTTGGTCAGCTCCATTTCAGCTTCATTAGACGTTTGTAGGTTACGAATAGCTTCTAACCTTGGATGGTTGGTGGAAACAGAATCAGTAACTACAATTTTGTTTTGTTCCAAAACCTGTTTTACATTGGTAACTGTAATTGGTGTTTTTAATTGCCGATTCATAAGTTGATTGAGCTGTGTTACTAATGCTCGGTCTTGGTCTTTCAAAACTTTAATGGCGTTTAGTTGCTTATCAATTTCAAGTTCAACTCTATAAATATCAACTAAGTTGGCTTGATTGTTTTCGTAATTGGACTCTACAATAGATTTAAGATCATTTAGAATTTGAAGTTGTTTTGTTTCAATTTTAGTGATTTGTCTTAATGCAGCTAAATCATAATATTTCTGTGCGACTTTGAGAAATAATTTGAGCTTTTGATCTTGAAACATTTCAAATTCTGCTTCAGCTTTGTAAGCCGCAACATCTCCTTTAGCTTTGAAGGTGCCAAACCAAGGCAACATTTGTGTTAATGAAAATTTTGCTATTTGAGGCCCTACTCGGGTCTCTATTGGGCTTATAAAATAACCAAAACTCAAATTAGGGTCTTGCCAAGATTTGGCTTGCGTCACTTCTTCTAATTTAGCTTCAAAAATTTTGTATTGGGCTTTTAAAGCTAAATTATTTTCAGCGGCAATAGTTTTTAATTCTCCAAGAGTTTGTGCTTTTAAATTAAAACTAAAACATAACCAAACACTTATAAGCACAAGTTGAATTGAAATTGGTATTGTTTTAATATAATGTATTTTAAACATAAGTTTGTTGTTTATAATCATTAGATTTTTATTTCAGATGATTTATTTAATTGTCTGCTATAAATGATGTAAAATAAAATTGGTAATAAAAAATAAGTTAAACTGGCCATCAGCATTCCGCCAAAAGCAGGAATTGCCATTGGCACCATAATGTCTGAGCCTTTGCCAGTTGATGATAAAACTGGTAAAAGTGCTATGATTGTTGTGATAGAAGTCATTACCGCTGGACGTATTCTTTTTTGTCCGCCTTGTATAACTGCTTTTTGAAGTTCTCCTATGGATTGTGTTGGGTTGTTTTTAAAGGACTGTTTGAGATAAGTTGCCATTAAAACAGCATCGTCTGTAGCTATGCCAAATAAAGCAATAAACCCTACCCAAACAGCAACACTAATATTAATGGTTTTGATTTGAAAAATATCTCTTAAGTTTTCGCCAAACCAATTCAAGTTTAAAAACCAATCCTGGCCATAAAGCCAAATCATTATAAAGCCACCACTAAAGGCTAAAGCCACAGAAGTAAAAACCATCAAACTGATTTTTACAGATTTAAATTGGAAATATAAAATCAAAAAAATCACAACAAAAACCACTGGAATTATAAGCGACAAGCGTTTTTCTGAACGCACTTGATTTTCAAAATTACCTGCAAATCGATAGCTCACACCACTGGGCACTTTTAGATTTCCATTGTCAATTTCTGATAAAATTTTTGCTTTGGCCGCCTCAACAGCATTGACTTCTGCTACACCATCTGCACGGTCAAAAAGCACATAAGAATTAAGGAAGGTATCTTCTCTTTTAATCATTTGTGGGCCAGCTTCATATTGAATATCTACAAGTTCTCCTAAGGGAATTTGAGTGTTTTTTGATGTTGTAATCAACATATTTTTAATGGCTTCGGGTGTGTTTCGCATTTCACGCGGATAGCGGACTCTTACGCCATATCGCTCTCGACCTTCAAGGGTTTGAGTTAAAACATCTCCGCCAATAGCAACGGAGATATAGTTTTGGACATCATTGATGCTCAATCCGTATCGGGCTAAATTTTTCCTGTTAAGATTGATGTGCAAATAAGGCTTAGCCACTACTCTATCGGCAAAAACTGCTTGAGATTTAACTTCATCGACCTGTTTTAAAACACGCTCTAATTGCTGACCAAAATTTTCAATCGTTTTTAAATCAGGACCTGAAACTTTTATGCCCATTGGTGCTCGCATTCCCGTTTGTAACATAATTTGACGGGTTTCAATAGGTTGCAATTTAGGTGCAGAAGTTAAGCCTGGGATTTTGGTGGCTTTTACAATTTCATTCCAAATATCGTCTGGTGATTGAATGTGTTCACGCCAATTTCTAAAGTATTTTCCATTAGAGTCTTCAACTAAATAGGCTTCAAAATTGTTTTCAATTTCATAAAATATTTCTGATTGAATCTCGTCAGAAAACATCTCACCTTTTTTGTTGACAAACACATAATTTTGATTATCAAACCAAAGCACATCATTTGATTGTTTAGTGAGATAAACTTGATGGTCTTCAATTTTTATACCTTGAAGTTTAAACCATCCATTTTCATTGGCTTCAAAAGCTTTTAAATTATTGTCTTTATTTAAAATAAATTCTGGCTTGTATGTGATTAAATTTTCAAACATCGAAATTGGTGCTGGATCAATAGCTGATTCTATTCTACCTAATTTTCCCACAACGGTTTCAATTTCCGGAATCTGATTGACTAACATATCCATCTGCTGAAGTTTATCTTTGTTGAATTCTATTCCTGAATGTGTCATACTGGTTGGCATCAAGATAAAACTCCCTTCATTTAAGCTTGGCATAAATTCTTTGCCTATTCCCGGAAAAACATCTGCCATTGTATTCCAAAATCGGGTATTTTCAATAGAAAAACCTAAAGCATTTGAAGCCTGTTTTGGATAATAAAACACCTTGGGAAAGCCGAGCCATATTATAATTCCTATTACTACTGCTAATGTAGGTAAGGCTAAAAAGGTCTTGATGTGTGTTAAAAAGAAAGATAATATGTGAGTATAATATTTTTGTAGCAAAAGATAAAAAGCAACCAAAACTCCTACTAAAACACTAACAAAAATGATATTTGAAATTAAGGAATGCTGCGCACCTAATGGTAACCAAAACTTTGAAAGTAAAACTAAAATTCCTAAGATTAATATATAAAAGTGAAGGCTTTTAAATTGGTATCTTTTGTCAAAAGTTTGATAAGATAATAAATAACTCAATGCATAAAGTAGTATAAAAAATCCAAACCAAAACACATTAAAAATTGTCCAAACACCTATAACAAATAGCAGGGCGTTTAAATAATAAGAGGTTTTGGCTTTGTTAATTTTAATTTTAAAAACCACAGACATCAAAGTTGGTAAAATTAAAACTGTAACTAAAAATGCAGAAATAAGCGCAAAAGTTTTGGTGTAAGCCAACGGAATAAACAGTTTTCCTTCTGCAGCTTCTAAAGCAAAAACAGGAATAAAACTAACAACCGTAGTTAAAACAGCGGTCAAGATTGCTGAACTGACTTCAGATGAACCCTTGTAAATGTTTTTGAAAAGCGTATCATTAGGATGATTTTTAAGTTTTTTCAAAACATTTTCAGAAAGAATAATGGCTAAATCTATCATCGTTCCAATAGCGATGGCAATACCTGATAAAGCTACAATATTAGCTTGCACATTAAACAATTTCATAGCGATAAACACCAGTAAAACTGAGATAGGTAATACTGCAGAAATAACTAAAGATGCTCTTAAGTTGAAAACAATAATGATAACCACAAAAAGTGCTATAATCAATTGAAGACTAATAGCGTCTTCTAAGGTTGTAATGGTTTCATTTATCAATTCTGAACGGTCGTAAAACGGCACAATTTTAAGTTGACTTTTAGTTCCATCAGCTAAAGTTTTAGAAGGTAATCCCGGCGAAATTTCTTTAATTTTTGTCTTTACATTGTTGATAGCTTCCATAGGATTAAATCCATCACGAGCAATGACAACACCGCCAACCACTTCTGCTCCAGCTTTATCTAGAACGCCACGTCTTTGTGCTGGACCAATTTTAATTTGAGCTATATCTTTTAAGTAAATCGGTACATTTTGATTTTCATCAACAACAATGGTTTCAAAATCTTGTAAGTTTTTTATATAACCTAAACCACGAACAATATATTCTACTTGATTAATTTCTAGTGTTTTAGCGCCAACATCGCGATTGCTTTCTTTAACAGCTTTAGCCACTTGCATCAAAGAAATACCATAGGACTTCAGAGCATCAGGATTGACATCAACTTGATATTCTTTAACGAATCCACCAATCGAAGCCACTTCAGAAATGCCTTTAGCACTACTTAAACCATACTTGACGTAAAAATCTTGGACACTACGAATTTCATCTAAATTCCATCCGCCAGTTGGATTGTTATTTTTATCTCTTGGTTCTAAAGTATACCAGTACACTTGACCAAGTGCCGTAGCGTCTGGCCCAAGCGTAGGACTAACTTCAGCGGGTAAAAGACCTTGTGGAATAGCACTTAGTTTTTCGAGAATACGTGAGCGAGACCAGTAAAACTCTACATCATCTTCAAAAATGATGTAAATGCTTGAAAATCCAAACATAGAATTACTTCGCACAGATTTAACTCCAGGTAAACCGAGTAAGTATGAAGTCAATGGATACGTTATTTGATCGTCAATATCTTGAGGAGAACGTCCATTCCATTTTGTAAAAACAATCTGTTGATTAGCGCCAGTATTAGGAATGGCATCAACTGGTATAGGATTTTTTGGCAAAAAAGATTCTGCCCATTGAAAAGGGGAAACCATCAGTCCGCCTATAACAATAGTGGCCAAAAGAATAAATGACACTAAGCGTTGATTGAGAAAAAACTTAATAATTTGATTTAGCATAAAGAAATGGTATTAAAACATATACACGCGTATTGGTTTTTCAGTCTGAAGAAAATCAGATGAAAGAATTGTGTTAAGTTTTAATACATCAAATCAAATAAACTTGATAAAAAGCTTGAAAGTTCCTTTTGTATAAAGGCGGTGGATATTCGTAATGTGAAGGAGTGGTATTGGTTTGAAGAATTGTTTTTACAAAAAATGTATAAACCAATGCTTGAACAAAAATGGGTTGTGGCAATTCAAAATCAGTAGATTGAAGTTTTAATTGATCTTGTCCTTTTATGATTTTGACTTCATCATCACAGCAATTTTTATTATTTTGATCAGATTCTTGATGTGCTTGTTTGTCGTGCATTGCACATTTTTGAGCGGGTTTCATAATCGTTTTGTCAACCAAAATATTACCGCAGTAGTGGGTGCTAATCGTCATTGACATTGTAGAAACTAAGACTACAATAGCCATTAAAACACTTAATATATGATTGAAAATAGATTTCATTGGTTTACAAAGATAAGGTATTTTTAATAAATATAAATCAATTTGTCAATATTTTCTCTGTCTGATATTATCCTTACTTATTACAGTTAAAGCATTTTCGTATTTGATTGATTTCAGATTAAACAGTTTTAAAAGTTATTTACCAACTTCCTGTGGTGAGTGCGATATTCGTCTAATATAAATGACACCTGCTTCTGGTTTATATCCTCTTCTAAATATTAACTCACCATAATCGCTATCAACAGTAATTATTGTTTTACCTTGCTTTATAGCAAGTTCCATAACTTCACTATTTAAATACCCAGCGAACTCTTGACCAATAGCTACAATATCATAACCTTTGTCTCTTAGAATTTTAACGCTGGCTAAAGGTATATTTTCATTGGCAAGTAATTTCACTAAGCATATTTCTGAGGTTCGTTATAAAGCATACCATCTTTAATAATATCTTGCAAGTAAGCAAAAACTGACTGGATGTCTTATTTTTTTAATCTGGGATAATTTTCCAAGATTTGATTTTCACTCCATCCAGAAGCCAATAAATTTACAATATGTTCAACTGATATACGAGTTCCTTTAATAACAGGTTTTCCTACTAAAACATTATCGTTAACTTCTATGTGACTTTTCCATTTCATATACCAAATTTACTTTTTATTATTTAAATAACTTTAGATTAATTATTTTCTTAAATACAGTTAGATTCAACTTTTAAGCTTTTTTTGTTTTTAATTTAAAAACATTCAAAACTTTTAAACTTACAATTACATAAAATCACACATTCTATGAAAAATATATTCTTAATTTCGCAAGTAGACTTAATTTAATAAATGATTATAAAAATTCACCCTGATTTTAAAACTTATCAGACTAAGATTTTAAATTGTATTTCAAATTTTGATAAACAAGGTCAATTGATTTATGGCGGTAGTCGCAATAGCATCAAAACCTTTGACATTGGAGGTTTAGAATTAAATATCAAAGCCTTTCAAAAACCGAATTTTATAAAAAAAATCATTTACACCTATTTTAGAGCTTCAAAAGCCAAGCGCTCTTATAATTATGCTCAATACTTAACCGATAAAGGCATTGGCACACCAAAACCAATAGCATATGTTGAACATAAAAATATAATGGGTTTAACAAGCAGTTATTATGTATCGGAACACTTAAAATTCGACTTAATGTTTAGAGAATTGGTCACCGATTCTGAGTGGCCAGAACACGAAACTATTTTAAGACAATTTACACAGTTCTGTTTTAAATTACACGAAAACGGCATTGAATTTAAAGACCATTCTCCTGGTAATACTTTGATTAAAAAAGTAAATGATAGCCATTACGAGTTTTATCTCGTGGACCTTAACCGCATGAGATTTCACGAAAGTATGACTTTGGAGCAACGTATGTTTAATTTAAGACGTTTAACGCCTAAACTTGATATGGTAAGCATTATAGCTGACGAATATGCTAAACTTAGTGAAGAAAATTCAGAGAAACTATTTAAAATGTTATGGGAAGCGACGTCTGGATTTCAAAAGAAATTTCATCGCAAAAAAAGATTTAAAAACAGGTTTAAATCGGTTTCTTCTTAGATTGGTTTAGTGTTTTTAAAAATGGATATCGGTAATAGACACTCAGGGCGTTTAAATAACATATTATAAAACCTTTTTTTCCATCTAATATACCAAGACGGATTAAGAACGTATATAAAAATTTATAGGCTGGTTTGATGTAAAAATGAAAGAAATTCGGCTTTACATCTTTCATATAAAGCTCTTTTGCTTTGAGTTTGGCATAGTTAATCATTTTCTGTTTATAGCTGTTATAATCTATATAAGAATAATGAATCAACTTATGCTTCATCGTTCGTGTTCGGCCTTTAACCCTAAGAATTTCGTGAACCAAACGCTCCTTGGAATATCTTGCGGCATCTTTTTTAAATAAACGAATATTCTTATCGGTTTGCCATCCACTAAAATGCAAAGGTTTGTTTTTGAACATAAATTTTCTAAAAAAATAATAAGCTTCTGCTGTATCATCTTGCTTTACCGTTTCAAGTATTTCTTCTCTTAATTCTGGTGTTAAACGTTCGTCTGCATCCAAAAATAAGATCCAATTATGTTTAGCATAATCTAAGGCCAAATTGCGTTGGTCAGTAAAGTTTTCAAATTTATTTTGATAGACTTTTACTTGTTTGTAAGACGCTGCAATTTCCACAGTTTTGTCTGTAGAAAAAGAATCTAAAACGATAATTTCATCTACAAAATCTATATTTTCAATGACTTTACCAATATTGTTCTCTTCATTGAGTGTAATGATAAGGCCTGTAATTTTTGGTTTGGTTTGGGTCATAGTTCTGGTATAAACCATGTCAAAAATACAAAGGCTTGTGAGTTATTCAGCTTTTAATGGATAATTATTTTTAGAATTATATATGAACCATCAAAACTTCTGTTTGTTTTCCTTCAATACTAACATTTGATATATTTGCTGGAATCAGATAGGTTTCTTGAGCTTTAAACGAAAAAGGAGTTCCGTTATAATTTAATTGAGCCTCATTTCCAACATTCATAAGGATTGTAAAACTATCATATTTAGTCAAATCTAAATTTAATTGGTTTTCTACTTTTAGATAATCCGTTTTAAAATGTTCATTATAAACAACTTTATTCGGTAGATTTGTTGTTTTATTGTAGTTGAATTTAGGCTCTTTAGAAGTAAAATCAATGGCATCTAAGGCTTCTTGTTGATGAAGCTCTCGAGAATTTCCCTGATCATCTACCCTGTCCCAGTCGTAAATCCTATAGGTAATATCTGAAGTTTGCTGAATTTCAGCTAACAAAACCCCTGAGCCAATGGCGTGAATTAAACCTGGAGCAATAAAAAATACTTCTCCAGATTTGACATTAATGTGATTCAAAACGTTTTTTATCGATTTATTTTCAACGGCTTTAAGATATTGATCTCGATTTATTTTTCGATTAAAATCGGCTATAATAAAACCATCTTTTTCAGCATCTATGATATACCACATTTCAGTTTTACCCATACAATTATGCTTGGCTTTGGCTATCTTATCATCAGGGTGAAGTTGTACAGAGAGGTTTTCTTTAGCATCAATAAATTTAATCAATAAAGGAAATTCGTTTCCAAAACGCTTGTAAACAGATTGTCCAACTAACTTATCTTTGTAATTCGCTAAAACAGTATTCAAATTTTCACCTTTTAAATCTCCATTTTCAACAACTGATATGTTGTTATGAACGCTACTAATTTCCCAAGATTCTCCTATTTTAGCATCTTCTGAAATTGACGAATCTTTAAAGTTTAAATAATGTCCACCCCAAATTTTTTCTTTTAAAATGGGTTTAAACTTTAAAGGATAGAGTTTTGGTTTATGCATTAATTTCTTTGACAACTTTTAAGGCTTTTCTGATATGTGGTTTAGCATCCATACTATTAAAGCGATGAATTAAAACCGCATTGCTGTCAAAAATAAAGGTTTCTCGACCTGGTAGCAAGCCCAAAAGGCTTTTTTTTACGCCAAATTGTTTTCTGAGTTTGCCGTCTTTGTCTGAAAGTAAAGTAAAAGGCAAATCGTGTTTTTTAGCAAAACGTTGGTGCGAACTTTCGCTGTCACCGCTTATGCCTATAACTTCTGCACCGAGATCTTGAAAGTCTTGATAACTATCTCTAAAACTACAGGCTTCTTTAGTACAACCTGGTGTGAAATTTTTCGGGTAAAAATAAATGACTAAAGGCTTTTTACCGAGATATTTTGAAATATCAAATTCATCTCCGTTTTGGTCTTTAGCTTTAAAAGGTTTAAGTTTTTCGTTTACTTTCATTTTCCATTATAGGTTACAAAGTTTCTCGGCGTTTCGTATAAAGTCACACTCAATTCAAGCTTTTTGTCTAAATGTTTTCTCAACTTATCCCATATCACAACCACGATATTTTCTGCCGTAGGATTTAGTGTTTTAAATGCTTCAACTTGTTCGTTGAGATTCTTATGGTCAAACTCATCTTCAACTTCAGACTTAATTAAATCTTTAAGCACTTTTATATCGATAACATAACCCGTTTCTGGGTCAATTTCTCCTGTTACAGAAACCACCAATTCGTAATTGTGACCGTGATAATACGGGTTGCTACATTTTCCAAAAACGGCATCATTTTTTTCATCTGTCCAATCTTTTCGATACAAGCGATGGGCAGCGTTAAAATGTGCCTTTCTGTGAACCGTAACTTTCATACTGCTTTTTTTTCTGCTATGGCTGTAAGATATTTATCAAAAATAATTTTAAACCACGCTGTATATTGTTCTGGATAATTGGCGATATCTGTTTTGATTTGGTCTAATGTTCGCCACTTAAAATCAGCAACTTCTTCTGGATTAGGTTTAGGATCTTGATTATAATATCCAATCAATATATGGTCGAATTCGTGTTCGGTTAAGCCATTGGCAAATGGTGCTTTGTAAGTAAAAGACATCACTTCTTCTAAAGGCACAGAAAAACCCATTTCTTCTTCTAAGCGGCGTTTTCCTGCATCTATATTGCTTTCTCCTTCATGTTGATGACTACAGCAGGTATTGGTCCACAATCCTGGTGTGTGATATTTAGTCAAAGCTCGTTGTTGCAAGAGCAATTCATCTTTATCATTAAAAACAAATACTGAAAATGCACGATGAAGAAGACCTTTTTCGTGGGCTTCTATTTTTTCCATTTTGCCGATAGGATTATCTTCCTTATCGACCAAAATCACGTATTTATCGTCGGTATTTTTCATATAAATATTAACAACTGTAAATAAAATAAAACTCTTTCAACTTGCATATAAAAAATAGAGATTTAGTATTACTTTAATAAAGTTAAAAGACCTAATAGCCAAATCTTATTCCAAACAAAATGTTTACAAAATGAGCTTCATCAAAAAAGTCTTGACGGATAGGTGCAGTATCAATTTGCATAAAATCTATGCGATATTCTGGTTTTATAAATACTTTTAATTGTTCTGTTATTTGATAACTTCCCGCAACAGAAATAACCATAGTTGTTGCATCATCTTCAAAATCTATCTTTTCATTAAAAGTTGTTGTTGTTTTTTTATTGTTATAAACCGTAGCTCCAATTCCTAATGAGGGTTCTATATTAAACTGTTCATCCAAAATAAATCGGTATCCACCAACAGCTAAATATGAGTTGACATTACTGTGTTCAAAAACACCAACCAAAGTTTCATTGGCAACATCAGCTCTAAGGTGCTGAAATTTTAAGCCAAAAAATAGATAATCATTAAAATAACCTTTAAAACTAAAATTTAATCCGTATTTAAAATCCATCCCATCCGCTGCGAAATTCTCACCAACAGCTATTGGTACAATGCCAGAAAACTCGACATTTAGATGAGTTTTAGTTTGTTTAGTTTTATTCTCTAAAGTATCTGAAGTTTGCGAATAAATGGGACAACAGTTAATAAAAAATAATAAAATAAA
>JASMTR010000059.1:0-2955 GCA_041694175.1 Bacteroidales bacterium | reverse complement strand
TTTTTTCGCCTTCCCTGTTAATATTACGTACTATCCCAACAGGAGTATCCTGAGCTCGATGTTCCAGATAAATCTCTCGAGCAATTCTTAACTGTTTTTTTCTTCTGCTGCTGCGGGGATTATATAAAACAGTAATTAAATCTGCTTCTGCTGCAGCTTTTAATCTTTTAACTATTAGTTCCCAGGGGGTCAAAATATCACTGAGGCTGATTACTGCATAGTCATGCATTAATGGTGCTCCCAGCACAGCAGCGGCTGCGTTGGCCGCTGTAATTCCGGGAACAACTTCTACTTCTAAATCTAAATTTCTTTTATCAACTAATTCTAAAACTGGGCCTGCCATTCCATAAACTCCGGCATCACCACTGCTGATAATCGCTGTGCTTTTTCCATTTAAGGCAGATTCAATTGCCTTTGTTACTCGTTCTTTTTCTGCGCCCATTCCGCTCTGATAAATGTCCTGTTGATCAGAAATAATTTCTGTAATAAGTTTTAGATAACTTTTATAGGCCACTATAACTTCCACTTCTTTTAAAATAGTAAATGCTTTTCTGCTCATCATTTCTGTAGAACCGGGTCCAATTCCAATTACATATAATTTTTTTGCTGCTGACAATTATAACAGCTCCTTTCAGATCGAATATGATTTATTTATTACTTTTTGCAGAAGTTCATTATTATGAGAAACTATAACAAACGGCTGTGAGATTTTGTTTAAAATATAAACCATTCTTGCTGCTGATTCCTGATCAAGACTGGCAAAAGGTTCATCCAACAAAAGCAGTTCCGGCTCCATTGCCAGGACTGAAGCAAAGGCAATAATTTTCTTTTGTCCCTGAGAAAGATTATAACTTGCTTTTTTTTCGAAACCTTCCATCCCAACCAGCTTCAATTTGGCTTTAACAATCTGTTCTGCTTCCTTTCGGCTTTTACCAAGATTTATAGGACCAAAGGCAATGTCTTCTTCCACAGTTGGACAGAATAATTGATTATCGGAATCCTGAAACAGATATCCTACTCTTTCCCTGACCTCTAAAAAATCTTTCTCTTTTTTTCTTTCTTTTCCGAATATACTCAGTCGGCCCGCCTGCGGCTTAATTAAGCCCATTATCAGCTTAAAAACAGTAGTTTTTCCGGCTCCATTTGGTCCTTTTAAAGCAGTCCTTTCTCCATCTCTAATTTCAAAATCAAAACCTTCTAAAACATTATTTCCAGCTTCATATTTAAAATAAATATTCTCTAATTTTATCATTAACTAATCAACCCTTTTTCAAAAGTCAGAAAGATTAAAAAAAGCAAAGCAGAAATAATAAGAAAAAAATAGTCATTTCGTTTCAATTTAAAATGATCTATAATAACAAAATTACCTTTAAAACCTCTGCAGACCATTGCCTGGTAAACTTTCTGTGATCTTTCGTGACTTTTAATTAATAAGATGGCAATCAAATAGGCATAGGATTTATATGTATGCAGATTTGTTTTTGCCTTAAATCCCCTGAGCAGCATAGCATTATGTATAGTATTAAATTCTTCTTTTATGACATGTAAATAGCGATAAACAAAGAAGAATAAGTAAATAAGTTTAGCTGGAACTTTAAGTCTGCTCATTGCATGAATCAAATCCAGAACTCTGGAAGTAGATAATAATGAAATAACCAGTAAGATAATGCTATTTGATCTTAATGTTATTTTTAAAGCATAGATTATTCCGGCTTTTGAAGCTGAAAAATGCCAGACAGTAAACACTTCATTTCCTGGAAAGGTAAAAGGAATAAAAAGCCAGATGAAAATTATGAATATATTGAGCAGCAAAAGTCTTTTTAAAATATATTTGAATTCAATTTTAACTGAAATTATTATAATAACTGCAGCAGTAAAAAATAAACTTAAAACCTTTAGTTCATTTGATAGGGCGATTAAAAAAGAAAAAAATAGTCCAACAATCAGTTTGACTCTTGGATCAAGATTATGCGCCCAGCTGGACCCGGCAGCTAATTTTTCTTCCAGCATCATTAGTTTTCTCTCTTTTTAAAATATAAATAAAGACCCATTAAACCAAATATATAACCTATTCCACCAATAATTTCTGTTATTCCCGGACCACTATTATTCATTTTATTTAACTTTTGCTTGAGCGGAGACAGCTGCTTATCCAGTTCTTCACTCACTATAGTTCTTAATTCTTCTTCACTGAAAGTAGTTTCCCCTTTTTCTGCTGTCGATTCTGATTCAAGTTCTTTATTTTCAAGGTCAGCTGGTAGTTCAGATCTTTCTAATCTATTTTCCGCCTGATGACCCAGCTTATCATTTAAAACTAATTTTAAATCTTCTAAAGCAGGTACTTCAAACTCTGCAACTCCGTTTTCATCTGTCTGAGTACTGCTTAAAAGATGACCTTGACCATCATAAACTTTGAGTTCTGCATTTTTGACAACTGAACCATCTGAAAATGATGCTTCAGCAATAATTTTGTTTCCTTCTACATAAGCATCTAAATTAATCCCATGTGCCAATACTGCTGAAGTCAAAAATATTGTGAAAAACAAAAATAAAGAAATTGATAGATTTAATTTATATTTATTAAACATCCTGTCTAATTCCCCCTAATATATTAACATTAATTTTTTTAATTGAAAAAACCACAAACACAGTTATTATCCCTTCAATAATCATCAGCGGCAAATGAGAGATGACTGCAAGTTTTGCTATTTCCAGAAAAGATTGCTCTGTAAAAACTAGAGAAAACGCAACCAGAACGGAAGTTAAAAATACTGCTGCCCCACCGCTAATAAAAGAAAATATCCCGAGCTGAACTCTGCTGTTAATCCTGGCAAATGAGAACAGATAATAGGCTGCTATACCTGGCAAAGCTATATTTAGAGTATTTATTCCCAGGGTAGTTATTCCTCCAAATTGGAACAAAATACTCTGTAAAAATAAAGAAATTAAAATTGC
>JASMTR010000058.1:0-35431 GCA_041694175.1 Bacteroidales bacterium | reverse complement strand
AATGAGTCTTTTAAAAAGGAAGTTATTAACCTCGATACGCTCGCTAATGGCAGTATTGACGGCTTTATATTGTCAGTTGCTAAAGAAACTTTGTCAAAAGGCGATTACCATCACTTACACGAAACTATAGACCAAGGTATTCCTATCGTGATGTTTGATCGGGTATTAGAAGATATAGATTGCGATAAGGTTATCGTTGATGATATCAAAACTTCACAGCAAGCCGTTCAACAACTCATTGACAACGGCTGTAAAAACATCGGAGTTATCAGCACTAAAGACTATGTTAGTGTTGGTAAACTTAGAACAGAAGGTTATTTGAAAGCCCTAGAAGCCAATCACAAAAATGTCAATTTATCTTACATATTAAAGATTCATGATGAGTTTAGCTCTGAAGATAACCTCGAAGCCTTAGAAGAACAAATTTTTGACTATTTGTCAAAAAATAAAGACCTCGATGCCATTTTTGCTGTCAATGAACTTTACGCTGTTACGGCGATGAAAGCCGCCAGAAAACTTGGCCTTCATATTCCTCAGGATATTCAAGTCATAGGCTTTACAGATGGCGTTTTGTCTAAACACGCCTTTCCGCCATTAACTACTGTGAGTCAAAATGGTTTTGAAATGGGAAGAACATCTGCTAAGCTGCTTATAAATAGATTAGAGAGAGATAGAGAAGAAATTGAACAATTTGAAACTGTCGTTGTCAAAACCAATATAATTGAACGAGAAACCACTCGTGATTTAAAATAATTTATATATTTGTACAAAACAAAACTACTTTTTACTTCCCTTTAAGTTTTGTTTTCAAAGCTTATCGTTGTTTAATATAATTTAAACGATATGCAAAAACGCAGATTATCTGCCCTAGAAATCACCAATTTAAGTTTTGGTTTTCTTGGGATCCAAATGGGTTTTGCTTTGCAAAATGCCAATGCTAGCCGTATACTACAAACCTTTGGTGCAGATGTACATGAGCTATCATGGTTTTGGCTCATCGCACCAGTTATGGGGTTAGTTGTACAGCCCTTAGTTGGGCACTACAGCGATAATACTTGGAATAGATTTGGAAGGCGAAAGCCATACTTTTTAATAGGAGCTGTTTTAGCTTCTATAGGTTTAATTTTATTACCCCAGGCAGATTTATTCATTGCATTTTTACCCGCTTTATGGGTTGGTACAGGGATGTTGATGATAATGGATGCATCGTTTAATATTTCTATGGAACCCTTTAGGGCTTTTGTAGCTGATATTTTAAATGAAGAACAACGCACAGTTGGATTTACTACACAAACCGTATTAATTGGTATTGGAGCCGTTTTAGGGTCTTGGTTACCTTATGTTTTAACCGAATTTTTTGGCGTAGCCAATCGTGCTGAGGAAGGTTCTGTTCCCTTAAATCTCATTTTATCTTTTATCATTGGTGCTGCAGTTTTAATCATTACTATATTAATTACGGTTGTCACAACTAAAGAATATTCGCCAGAAGAATTGGATAAAATTGAAAAAGCCAAAGCTGAAAAACTTGATGAAGTTATAGAGGTTAAACCCAAGGAAAAAGCCAAACTCACCGATATCTTTGTAGATTTTGTAAAAATGCCTACAACGATGAAACAGCTCAGTTGGGTACAATTCTTTTCATGGTTTGCTTTGTTCGGGATGTGGGTGTTTTCTACACCAGCTATAGCGCAACACTTCTATAACTTACCACATACAGACTCATCAAGTGAAGCATTTAACAATGCGGGCGATTGGGTTGGGATATTATTTGGGGTTTACAACTTAGTTTCAATTCCTGTGGCCTTGTCCTTGGGCAAAATTTCTAAAGAACTCGGTCGAAAAAAAACGCATATGTATGCCTTATTAATCGGCGGCATTAGTTTTATCTCCATCTATTTTATGCCTGACCGCTATTGGTTAATTTTACCTATGGTAGGTATTGGCATAGCCTGGGCAAGCATTTTATCTATGCCATATGCTATTCTTGCAGGGGCGATTAACCCGAAAAAAATGGGTGTTTATATGGGAATCTTCAATTTCTTTATCGTATTACCTCAAATTTTAAATGGCATCATTGGCGGTCCTATGGTCAAATATTTTTATAACAATCAGGCTATATTTGCTTTGGTTTTATCCGGTATAAGTATGATCGTAGCTGCAGTATTGGTAATACGCGTTAAAGACGTCGATGATGTAAATTCAAATTAAAAAAACACAATGAAACACAAAACAGCTTTTATTTTCGATTTAGACGGCGTAATTGTTGACACCGCTAAATTTCATTTTTTAGCATGGCAAAAAATGGCTCAAAAAATTGGAATTGATTTTTCTGAAAAAGAGAACGAACAGCTCAAAGGCGTAAGTCGCGTAAAATCTTTAGAAAAAATACTTTCTTGGAGAAATAAATCCCTTTCAGACGAAGAGTTTCAAAGGTTAATGGACGAAAAAAATCAAGATTATCTCAATCATGTTCACCAAATGACAAAGGCAGATATTCTTCCTGGGGTTATGGATTTCTTAGAAGAATTGAAATCGAAAAATCATCCCATAGCCCTTGGATCAGCAAGTAAAAATGCCAAAACCATTCTTAAGTGTGTAGGTCTTTTAGAGGTATTTGATACCATTATAGATGGTAACGAAGTTTCAAAGGCTAAGCCTGATCCTGAGGTCTTTTTAAAAGCAGCCAAACTTTTAAATACAGATCCTCAAGATTGCTTTGTGTTTGAAGACTCCATTGCAGGTATAAAGGCTGCAAACACTGGAGGAATGACAAGTATAGGCATTGGTAAAAAAGACATATTAAAAGAAGCTGAATTTTGCTTTAAAAATTTCAAAGAATTTGATTATGAATTTTTTAGAACCCTCAAATCACAAGCTTAAATAAAATTTATATATTTAAACCTAATAAAACATTTAAAGACATCACAATATGAATCAAGATTATATCACACCAAATGCGTGGTCTATCATTGAAGAAGGCTTTGAGCCAGAACGCGTAGAATCTTCTGAAAGTTTATTTAGTTTAGGAAACGGCGCTATGGGACAACGGGCCAATTTTGAAGAAGATTACTCAGGTCAAACTTTTCAAGGCAGTTATATTGCTGGAATTTACTATCCGGATAAAACACGTGTTGGCTGGTGGAAGAATGGTTATCCTGAATATTTTGCTAAAGTATTAAATGCCCCAAACTGGATAGGAATACACATTCATATCAACGGCGATGTGTTTGATTTGAACACTTGCAAAAGTGTTGATAACTTTACTCGCGAACTCAATATGAAAGAAGGTTGGCATAAAAGAACCTTTGAAGCTGAAATGCAAAATGGCATCAAAGTTAAAGTAGAAGCTTTACGTTTTTTAAGTTTAAGTCACGATGAAGTAGGAGCAATTCAATATCAAATCACGCCTTTAAATTCTTCTGCACATATTACATATTCGCCCTACGTCGATGCTGGAATTAAAAACCAAGATTCTAATTGGGACGATAAATTTTGGGAAATTACTGATGTTAAAATTAAAGATCAAAAAGCTTTTGTGAATTCATATACAATGAAAACTGAATTTCACGTTTGCACTTTTATGAAATCTTCAGTTTTTCTTGATGGAAAAATTTTAAAAAACAAGCCCGAACCACACCAAAAACCACATAAAGCTTTTATAGCTTACGAAGAAGATGTGCAAAAAGGACAAACTTATACCATACATAAATTTGCAGGCTATGTCACCTCTTTAAATCACGAAAAAAACAGTATAGTTGAAGCCGCTTCAGGCATTTTAGATGTTGCCACAGAAAAAGGTTTTGATACTTTACTCAACGAACAAAAACAAGCTTGGGAAGCCATTTGGCATATGAGTGATATCATTATAGAAGGTGATACTAAAGCACAACAAGGGATTCGTTTTAATATTTTTCAACTTAACCAAACCTATCTCGGTAGAGACGCAAGACTGAATATTGGACCTAAAGGTTTTACAGGCGAAAAATATGGTGGCAGCACCTATTGGGACACCGAAGCTTATTGTTTACCATTTTATATGGCAACCAAAGATCAAAAAGTAGCTCGAAATCTTTTAATTTATCGTTATAAACACCTGCAAAAGGCTATAGAAAACGCAGAGAAACTCGGCTTTAAAAATGGAGCAGCACTTTACCCAATGGTAACGATGAATGGCGAAGAATGCCACAACGAGTGGGAAATTACCTTTGAAGAAATTCACAGAAACGGCGCAATTGCCTTTGCTATTTTTAACTACGTCCGCTACACAGGAGACTATTCTTATGTGCCTGAAATGGGAATGGAAGTGTTATTAGCCATTGCCAGATTTTGGAAACAACGCGCCACATTTTCTAAACAAAAAAATAAATACGTTATTCTTGGTGTAACAGGTCCTAATGAGTATGAAAATAACGTTAGCAATAATTTTTATACCAACTATATGGCTAAATGGTGTTTAAATTATGCGGTTGAAAACCTTAATATTCTCAAAAAAGAATATACTGATGATTACAACAGAATTGCAGAGAAAACAAGCTTTAACGAAGACGAAATTCAGGTGTTTAAAACCGTAGCTGATGAAATGTATTTCCCCTATTCAGAAGAACACGATGTTTATCTGCAACAAGATGGATTTTTAGATAAAGAACTTATCACAGTGAAAGACTTAGACCAAAAACAAAGACCAATTAATCAATATTGGTCTTGGGATAGAATTTTGCGTTCACCTTACATTAAGCAAGCCGACACACTTCAAGGGTTTTATTTCTTTGAAGATCATTTTACCAATGAAGAGTTAGAACGCCACTTTGATTTTTATGAACCTTTTACAGTTCACGAATCTTCACTTTCGCCTTGTGTGCATAGTATTCAAGCGGCTTTGCTTAACCGAATGCAACAGGCTTACCAATTTTATCTCAGAACTTCACGTTTAGATTTAGATGATTATAACAAGGAAGTCAAAGAAGGCTGTCATATCACAAGTATGGCTGGTACTTGGATGAGTATTGTAGAAGGTTTTGGCGGTATGCGCGTTAAAAATGATATGCTCAATTTCGCTCCTAAAATTCCAAACGAATGGGAGTCTTACACGTTTAAAGTCAACTTTAGAGACAATATCGTTGCTGTAAAAGTGACAAAAATGCATACAAGTTTTTCACTTGAAGGTCAAGATGAATTAGAAATTTTAGTTAACGAAGAACCCATTATTTTAAAGAATGGACAAAGTGTAAATGCTTAATGAAAAAAATAACTCCACTTTTTGTTTTATTTATTTTGGTTGTCAATACAATGTCTGCTCAAATTAATAGAGTAGAGCCACCGCATTGGTGGGTTGGGTTTGAGCATCAAAAACTTCAATTGTTGGTGCAAGGTGATAATATTGGCAAAGCAATAGTAGACCTAAAATACCCTGGCGTTAGCATTGAAAATAGACATCAAGCGCACAGTCCTAATTATTTGTTTTTGGATTTGAAAATCGATAAAGATGCCAAGCCAGGTCAAATTAAATTGAAATTTCAATTAGAAAATAATAAATTTTCATACAATTATGAATTAAAATCAAGAGAACGCTCAGCTAAGGATTACAACGGTTTTGATAGCTCTGATGTGATTTATTTGATCACACCCGACCGTTTTGCCAATGCTAATCCTAAAAACGATATTGTTGAAAACTTAAAGGAACAGCGTTTAGATCGCAAAGATGATTACGCTCGCCACGGTGGCGATATTCAAGGCATAATTAAGCATTTAGATTATATTGATGAGATGGGATTTACGGCCATTTGGTCCTCACCTTTATTGACTAATGATATGCCAAGAGCTTCTTATCATGGTTATGCCATTACCGATTATTATCGAGTGGATCCGCGTTTTGGAAATTTAGAAGATTATAAAATGCTGAGTCAAAAAGCTAAGGATCGAGGTATCAAACTTATCATGGATATGGTTGCCAACCACTGTGGAAGTCATCATTGGTGGATGAAAGATTTGCCATTCAAAGATTGGGTTAACGCTCAAGATGCCTATGAAAATGGAGAAAAACTCCCAACTTCAAATCATCGACGTACGACAAATCAAGATTTATATGCCGCTGATTATGACAGTCAAAAAATGACAGAAGGTTGGTTTGTGTCATCTATGCCAGATTTAAATCAAGAAAACCCATTTTTAGCGCAATACATAATTCAAAATAGTATTTGGTGGATTGAAACGCTTCAGCTTGGCGGTATTCGTCAAGATACTTATCCGTATCCAGACAAACAATTTATGAGCAAATGGGCAGAAGCGATTATGACAGAATACCCCAATTTTAATATTGTTGGTGAAGAATGGAGCACTAATCCTTTAATTGCTGGTTATTGGCAATCTGGTCAAAATTCGCCTGATGATTATCAGTCTCATTTAAAATCTTCAATGGATTTTCCTATGCAACACACTATTGTTGAAGCTTTAAATGAAGACGAAACTTGGGGCACAGGTTTGGTGAAAATTTACGAAGGTTTGGCTAACGATTTCTATTATCCTCGCCCACTGGATATGATGATTTTTCCAGACAACCACGATATGGATAGAATTTTTACTCAATTGAATGAAGATATCACAAAAACTAAAATGGCTTTAGCTTTAATTTTAACACTGCCACGAACACCTCAAATTTATTACGGCACAGAAATTTTAATGGAGAATTCAGCAAAGCCTGGCGATCACGGTTTGATTAGAACAGATTTTCCTGGCGGTTGGGCTGGCGATGAGATTAATGCTTTTCAAAATAAAGGCTTGACAGGCAAACAGCAAGATTTTAAATTATTTCTCAAAACTTTGCTGAATTTCAGAAAAACTTCAAAAGCCATTCATCAAGGTAAAACCAAACATTTTGCACCATTTGATAATATTTATGCCTTATATAGGCAACAAGATGATGAAGCGGTATTACTGTTGATTAGCAAGAATGAAAAACCTATTGAAATCGGTTTAGAACGCTTTCAGGAATTAAATTTAGAAGACAAAAGTTGGACTGAAATATTCAGTAAAAATAATGTTGATTTGTCAGGAAATTTAACGGTAATGCCTGGTGTAAATTTATTTTCTAATAAATTTTAATTTGAAGTTTGAGATTTAACTAATAAACTCTTGCGAATCTTGCGAAAAACTTCGCGCTCCTTGCTGTAAAACATTAAATATGAAAAATATTGATATTAATTATTTAATTAAAACTTTTATAGTCTTATTATTAAGTATGGGTTTTATTGCTTGTAAAAACAATCAATCTGCACGCAAGCCGATTAACCCAAGCAATACAACAGTCATAGAAAACCCTTTTAAAAAAGTTGACTCTGTTCAGTTATCGAGTGGAAGTTTATTTCGTATAAATGATTTTGACTCTGAATATGTTTCCTCAAGACATATTGATGTTTGGGTACCCGAAAATTATTCAGACGATAAGGATCATCAAATTTTGTTAATGCACGACGGCCAAATGTTATTTGATTCAACAACCACCTGGAATAAGCAAGAATGGGGCGTTGATGAAACCTTATCTCAACTTTTAAAAACAGATAGTATCAACTCAACAATTGTGGTTAGTACTTGGAATGTGTTTGAAGACCGCCACAGCGATTATTTTCCTCAAAAACCTTTTGATAATTTAAATGAAGAAACTAAAAACAAACTGATTGACTATAACAAATCAAACAGCGACAGACTATTTCAAAAGTTACCACAATCTGATAACTATCTTAAATTTTTAGTTCAAGAAGTCATTCCTTTTGTGAAAACTCACTTTTCCGTATCAGACCAACCACAATCCATAACCGTTGCAGGCTCAAGTATGGGTGGTTTAATTTCATTTTATGCCTTATGCGAATATCCAGACATTTTTGGCAAAGCCATCTGTATGTCCACGCATTGGCCTGGCGCTATGCCTTTCGAAGACAATCCTTTTCCACAAACATATTTTGAGTATTTAGACGATAAATTACCACAACTGAATAAGCATAAATTTTATTTTGACTTTGGCACAGAAACCCTTGATGAGCTTTATCCACAATATGAAAATCAGCTCAATCAATTGTTTGCCAAACACAATTTTGATGGTAATAATTTTAAAAATTTAAAATTTGAAGGCGACGCCCACGATGAAAATTCTTGGCGAAAACGTTTACATATTCCGTTTAAATATATGCTTAATTAATTATGGAAAAATCTCAAACTCTATCTCTAAACAAACTAAACTTCATATTAACTTTTAAAATTCAACAAACATGAAATATTTAATTTATCCCATACTCATTTGTTTTGTTCTCTTGTCTTGCAAGAAAGAAACAGAACAGAAACCCAAAGAAGATACAAAACTTGCAAAAGAAAGTTTTAAACCCATTTCAAACGAAGTTTTAGAATCTTCAGTCATTTACGAAGCCAACATCCGTCAATATTCTAAAGAGGGAACTTTAGACGCTTTTACTAAGGATATTCCTCAACTTAAAGAGCTTGGTGTCAAGGTTATTTGGTTGATGCCTGTTTACCCTATCTCTATGAAACGACGAAAAGCCACTCCAGATTTATCGATAGAAGATATTAAAGACCCTGAAGGAAAAGAGAAATATTTGGGCAGCTACTACGCTATAGCTGATTATACCGCTATCAATCCTAATTTCGGAACCTTAGAAGATTTTGAAGAATTGGTTTCAAAAGCACACGAAAACGATATGTATGTTATTTTAGATTGGGTAGCCAATCACACAGGTTTTGACCACCATTGGATAGAAGAACACCCAGAATTTTATACAAAAAATGATAAAGGAGAAATTACTGATCCGCTTAATCCAGATACAGGCGAACCTTGGGGTTGGACAGATGTTGCTGACCTAAATTACGACAATAAAGACCTTTGGGAGGCTATGAAAAATGAAATGACATTTTGGGTAGATAAATATAATATTGACGGTTTCCGTTGTGATGTTGCAGGTAATGTGCCTACACCATTTTGGGATTATGCAGTACCAAAGCTCCGTGAGATTAAACCCGTTTTTATGTTGGCCGAGAGCGAAGATAAAGATTTGTTTTATAAATCATTTGAAATGGGCTACAATTGGGAAGGTCACCACATTATGAATGAAATAGCTCAAGGCAAAATGAATGTTACACATTGGGATCAGTATATGACCAAAATTGACACGACTTATCAAAAGGATGATTACTTGATGAGCTTTGTCACAAACCACGATGAAAACTCTTGGAATGGGACGGTTGAAGAGCGTATGGGAGATGCTGCTGATGCTATGATTGCTTTTTCTTATACCATACCTGGTATGCCATTAATATACAGTGGTTTAGAATATGACCTCGACCACCGTTTAATGTTTTTTGAAAAAGATGAAATCCCAAAATCCAAAGCCAATAATTGGCCGTTATTAGAAAAATTAGGCGAACTAAAAAACACAAATAAAGCTTTAAATGGTGCAAAAAATGCTGCACCTTATAAGCGTTTATCAACTTCTAAGGATGAAAATATCATTGCTTTTGAAAGAGCAAAAGACGGTGACAAAGTAGTTTTCATTGCTAATTTTTCAGATGAAGCCCAAAGTTTTACCTTAGATTATGACGGAGAATTAGAGTCTTTAATTAATGGTGAAAATATAAAATTAAAAGCCGATAAAACGTATAACTTTGATCCTTGGCAATATTGGGTGTTGGTTCAATAAATCTAAAAAAATTAACGATTGTTCCAAGAGTTATCAACCGAAAACGATTTAGATTGTGTATATATTAGCATATAAGTAAAAAAACTGATATTTTTGATATATGAAAAATAAGCTTAAAACAATAGCAGTTTTAACATCTGGAGGTGATTCGCCTGGCATGAATGCCGCAATTAGAGCCGTAGTCAGAAATGCTGCTTACAATAACTTAGATTGCTTCGGAGTTTATAGGGGTTATCAAGGTCTCATAGAAAATGAATTTATCAAACTCGGTCCACGTAGCGTTAAAAATACCATCAATCGAGGTGGAACATTTTTGAAATCAGCGCGGTCAAAAGATTTTAGAACCAAAGAAGGTCGTCAAAAAGCCTATGATAACTTAAAAGCAAGAGAAATCGACGCTTTGGTGGTTATTGGTGGTGACGGTTCTTTTACTGGAGCTGATATATTTAGTAAAGAATTTGATATTCCCGTAATTGGTATTCCTGGTACTATCGACAATGATATTAATGGAACAGATTATACTTTGGGTTATGACACTGCGCTCAACACTGTAGTAGAAGCTATTGATAAAATTAGAGATACAGCAAGCTCACATGACCGCTTATTTTTGGTTGAAGTGATGGGAAGAGATGCTGGTGATATTGCTCTAAATAGTGGAATAGGTGCTGGTGCTGAAGAAATTTTGATTCCCGAGCAAGACCTTGGTATTGAAAGATTAGTTGAATCTCTCCATAAAAGTAGAATAGCAGGAAAAACTTCAAGTATTGTAGTTGTAGCAGAAGGTGACCAAATTGGTAAAAACATCACACAATTGGCTACAGATATTGAAAAAGATTTACCTGAATACGAAATTAAAGTAACCGTTTTAGGCCATATTCAACGTGGAGGTTCTCCAAGTTGTTACGATAGAGTACTTGCAAGTAGACTTGGTGTTGCTGCAGTTGATGCTTTAATTCAAGGTGAAAGCAATATTATGGTCGGCATTCAGCACAAAAAAATTGCCTATGTACCATTTGAAACTGCGATTAATGTTAAAAAAACTTTAGATTTGGATCTAATTAGAGTAGCAGACATAGTATCATCTTAATTATAATTTAATTTAAAATAGAAATATGAAAACAAAAATTGGAATTAATGGTTTTGGAAGAATTGGAAGAATTGCTTTCAGAATCACACAGGAAAGAAAAGACGTAGAAATTGTAGCCATCAACGATTTACTTGATGTTGAGCATTTAGCTTACCTTTTAAAATATGATTCAGTTCACGGTAAATACAATAAATCTGTAGAAGTTAAAGATGGCAACCTCGTTGTCGATGGTAAAACCATTAGAGTTACTGCAGAAAAAAACCCAGCTGACCTAAAATGGGATGAAGTTGGAGTTGATGTGGTTTGCGATTGTACAGGTATTTTTAAAGATCACGCTTCTGCATCAGCTCACTTAGAAGCTGGAGCCAAAAAAGTAGTAATTTCTGCGCCTACTAAAGACACACCAATGTTTGTGATGGGAGTAAACCATAAAGATGCAAAACCAGAAGATAAAGTCGTTTCAAATGCGTCTTGTACAACCAACTGTTTAGCACCAATCGCTAAGGTCATTGATGATAACTTCGGTATTGTTGAAGGTCTAATGACTACCGTTCACGCTGCAACATCTACACAGTTTACAGTTGACTCGCCTTCACGTAAAAATTACCGCTTAGGACGTAGTGCAATTAACAACATTATCCCTACAAGTACGGGTGCAGCTGTTGCTGTAACTAAAGTTATTCCTTCATTAAAAGGAAAATTAACAGGTATGGCGTTTAGAGTGCCTACTGCAGATGTTTCGGTTGTAGATTTAACTGTTAGAACAAAAAAGTCAGCAACTTACGAAGAAGTAAAAGCTGCAGTTAAAGCTGCTTCAGAAGGAGATTTTAAAGGTATAATATCTTACACAGAAGATGAGGTTGTTTCTCAAGATTTTGTTTCTGAAAGTGCAACTTCAAATTTTGACGCCAATGCGGGAATTGCTCTAAATGATAACTTCTTTAAATTGATCACCTGGTATGACAACGAATGGGGCTTTTCAAGTAAAATGATTGACCTTGCTGCTCACGTAGCTAAAGTATAACAAATCCTAATCAAAAAGGCTTGTGAACATTCACAAGCCTTTTTTTTATAAAATATACAACTATGATAATCATTGCTGATGGTGGCTCTACCAAATGTGATTGGCTTTTACTTGACGATAATGGCCAACAAGTATTAAAAACAAGAACCAAGGGACTCAATCCTGCCGTATTTAAACCTCATATTTTAAAAGAACGATTAGAAGCTAATGAAGATTTAGCTAAAATTAAAAAAGATATTACTCGTGTAGATTTTTATGGAGCAGGTTGTGGTACGCCTACGCCGCGACAAACCTTGCACGATATCTTGCAAGAGTATTTGCCACACGCAGAAATCAATGTAGAAGAGGATATGGTTGCTGCAGCTTATGCCGCAACTAATGAACCAGGTATTGTCTGCATTCTCGGAACAGGTTCTAATTCTTGTTTTTTTGATGGTAAAAAAATACATATGGAAGTAGAATCCCTTGGTTTTATTCTTATGGATGAGGCAAGCGGAAACTATTTCGGAAAACGTTTGATTAGAGATTACTACTATAAATTTATGGGTGATGATATGAGTCGAGAATTTGCAAGTCGATACGATTTAGATGCCGATACCATTAAGAGAAATGTTTACAAAAAAGAAAATCCAAACACTTATTTAGCCTCGTTTGCTGAATTCATCTTTACTTCTGAAGAACGCAATGGTTATTTCTATAAATTAATTTATGAAGGAATGGAAAAATTTATAGAGCGCCGCGTGATGTGTTATAAAAACGCACAAAATGTGCCAATTCACTTTATCGGTTCTATCGCTTTCTTTTCTGAAGATATTATAAGAGATGTGGCCAAGCGTTACCATTTAAATATTGGTAATATTATCAGAAGACCGATTGATGGTTTAATTAACCACTATCAAAAGAATGTCATTCCTCAACTCAAAGAAGCCTAAAATTTAAAGATGCCTTTACCAAATATTAATCCAACTGAAACTAAAGCTTGGAAAAAACTTACCGAAATTTTTCAAGCAGAACATCAACAAAGTATTCTTGAACATTTTGAAAAGAATAAACAAAGAACTGACGACTTTTCTATTCAATTTGAAGATTTACATTTTGACTTTTCCAAAAATAGATTATCAAAAAAAGCATTTGAGGCTTTAATTGATCTTGCTATTGAAATGGACTTAAAGTCAGCAATTAAAGCCCAATTTTCTGGCGAAGTGATCAATCAAACAGAAAATAGACCAGTTTTGCATACCGCATTAAGGTCCAAAGATGATGTGAAAATTGATGGTGAATCAATAAAAGAATTAGTTGAAAACACCAAAATCAAAATATCTAATTTTGTTAATAAAGTTGAAAGTGGAGAGTGGAAAGGCTATTCAGGCAAAGCTATAACAGATGTGGTTAATATTGGCATTGGCGGTTCTGACTTAGGCCCGCAAATGATAGTTGAGGCTTTATCACATTATCATAAAAAACTGAATACACATTTTATTTCTAATGTAGATGGTGATCACGTTGCGGAAACGCTTAAAGGTTTAAATCCAGATACCACACTTTGTATTGTGGTTTCAAAATCGTTTACCACACAAGAAACTTTAACCAATGCTAATACAGTGAGAAGTTGGTATCTTGACAATACGACTCAAGACCAAATACAACACCATTTTGTAGCAGTTTCTGCCAATGTTGAAAAGGCTAACGAATTTGGCATTTCTTCAGATAATATTTTCCCAATGTGGGATTGGGTAGGTGGTCGATTTTCGCTTTGGAGTGCCGTTGGACTTTCAATAGCTTGCGCTGTTGGGTTTAAAGCTTTTGAAGAATTATTACAAGGTGCTCAACAAATGGATGAGCATTTTCAACATTCAGATTTCCAAAATAATATTCCTGTAGTTTCCGCATTATTAGGTATTTGGTACAATAACTTTTACAATGCTGAAAGTGAAGCTATTATACCGTATACTCAATATCTTCAAAAATTAGCGCCTTATCTTCAACAAGCCAGTATGGAGAGCAACGGTAAAGGTGTTGATAGAAATGGAAAACCTGTAGGCTATCAAACAGGAACCATTGTTTGGGGTGAACCAGGTACCAATTCACAGCACGCATTTTTTCAGTTGATGCATCAAGGAACTAAATTGATTCCTGCAGATTTTATTGGGTTTAAAAAGCCACTTAACCCATATCAAGACCATCACGATATTTTGATGGCTAATTTTTTTGCCCAAACTGAGGCTTTAATGAACGGTAAAAATAAAGATGTAGTCATACAAGAACTTCAATCTCAAGGTTTAAATAAGGGACAAATTAGAGAATTAGCTCCGTTTAAAATATTTGATGGCAATAGACCAACTAACACTATTTTATTTGATCAACTGACGCCTAAAAGCCTTGGTAAGCTTGTGTCTATGTACGAACATAAGATATTTGTACAAGGTGTGATTTGGAATATTTTTAGCTATGACCAATGGGGCGTTGAACTCGGAAAACAGTTAGCCAAAAAAGTGCTTAAAGATTTTACAAACAATCAAATTGCTCCACACGATGCCTCAACTTCTAAATTGATAGAATACTATAAATCTTAATATTTTAGATAAAATACTTATATTTTATCAATTATTTAGAAAACAAATTGTAGAATAATAATTTATTGTACATTAAACTACACATTTGTTATAATTAATCAAAAACCCTAATCATGAAAAATAAAATTGTTTTAATCGGATTAGTTCTTACAACCCTATTAGGTTGTGTTTCTAAAAAGAAATATGTAGAACTAGAAAACAACTATGAAAACACAAGATCTGAACTCCAAAAAACACGTTTGGAAAAAGATAATCTTCAGTCTAAGATGGAGGAAATTCAGATGCGCGTTGAAAGATATAATAACAAAATAGCTTCTTTAAATCAAGAGAAGGAAGGTATGATGGTTAGTGTTGCCGATGAAAATATTGTGCTATCTGAAAAGAACAAACAAGCGATGCGTAAAACTCTAGCTAAGTTACCTGAGTCAAAACTTGCCAGTGCTACTACATTAAAAGATTCTTTAAATATTGCTATTGCTCATAATATTTCAAAAAACATGAGTAATACAGAAGAAGACCTTAATATAAGTATAGCTGAAACCTATGTTAAAATCAATATTGACGATAATCTATTGTTTAAAGATAGTAGTTTCAGAGTAGGTAGTGATGCTGATGACATTTTGGCAAAGATTGCAGAAGTTGCTAAGTCTGAGCCTTCACTTGAAGTTATGGTCGAAGGTCATACCGATAGCAGAACTGTAAAAAAAGATAGTTATATTATTGATAACTGGGACTTGAGTGCTAGAAGAAGCGCAGCTATTGTAAGGCGTTTACAGGATAAATTTGGTGTTTCTCCTGATCAGCTCATAGTTGCTGGTAGATCAAGTTATGATCCAGTTGCACCTAATGACACAAAAAAAAATATGGCAAAAAACCGAAGAACTCAAATCGTAATTATGCCTAATTTAGATAAGTTTTTTGCACTTTTGGGGGAAGAAGAATAAGATTTATTTGTGACTAATGTTTAGCTCTTGGATTTCTGTGTTTTTTTTCAGAATGTTTTTGAGAGCCTTTATTAGAAGACTTATAATTAGAAGATTGACGTGGCTTTCTATTTCTTGTTTGTGGCTTAAAAGGTTTTGTTGACGCATTGGGGTCTGGTTCAAAACCTACTAAAACCTCTTTAGGAATTTTTTCGCCAATGAGTTTTTCTATGTCTCTTAAAAAAACAGTTTCATCTGCACTTACTAAAGAAACAGCAAGGCCGCTGGCTCCAGCTCTTCCCGTTCTTCCAATTCTATGGACATAATCTTCAGATACATTTGGTAACTCAAAATTCACAACATGTGGCAGTAATGGAATATCCAAACCACGAGACGCAATGTCTGTAGCTACTAAAACTTTGATAGAACCATTTTTAAATCCAGCTAAGGCTTTTGTTCTTGCAGTTTGGCTTTTGTTACCGTGAATAGGTGCTGCGCCAATGTTAGCAGCTTCTAGTTTTTTGACTAATTTATTAGCACCGTGTTTTGTTCTTGTAAACACTAAAACTTGCTCCCAATTCCCTTCAGAAATCAATTTGATAAGCAAATCTGTTTTCTTTTCTTTGGCAACTCTGTACACTTGTTGTTTAATTGCTTCTACTGTGGTATTTTCAGGCGTAGATTCTACAGAAACAGGATTATTTAAAAATTCATTCGCTAGTTTTCTGATATCTTTAGAAAACGTAGCCGAAAACAATAAGGTCTGCCTTTGTTTTGGGATGAGTCCCATAATCTTTTTAATATCTCTCAAAAAGCCCATATCTAACATACGGTCGGCTTCGTCTAAAACTAAAATTTCAATATGCTTTAAGGACAATAAACCTTGATTATTTAGATCGATAAGTCGCCCAGGTGTTGCAATTAAGATATCTACACCATTTCTTAGTGTAGAGACTTGAGACTTTTGACTCACACCACCAAAAATAACTGCGGATCTTAAATCTAAAAATTTGCCATAATCTTTAACATTTTGGTAGACTTGAGCGGCCAATTCTCTTGTGGGTGTTAGAATAAGCGCGCGGACTGGTCTTTTACGTAAAGGTGGTTTTTGAGATAAAAGCTGGAGTAGTGGTAGCGTAAATCCAGCAGTTTTACCTGTTCCAGTTTGGGCTGAAGCTAAAACATCTTTGCCTTCTAAAACTGGCGGAATGGATTTAATTTGAATTGATGTTGGGGTATCGTAACCTTGATGATTGACGGCTTTGATAAGGGATTCTGTGAGTCCTAATGACTTAAATGACATAAAAAGTTTTTATGAAATGACAACTATTTATGTTTAAATCATTTCTTTATTAATTTGCAAAAGTAGTCTTTTAATATTTGAGCAGGCTATGAATGTTAATACAGTAACTAAATTCAGTTGCTTTTATAATAAAAATCCCTATATATTTTAGAATTATACAGGGATTTTAAAATATATATTTTTAAACTATTTAGTTCAAAACTTCATGCACCTTATTCGCCGCTTCTTGGAAAAGTACAGCACTTTCAACATTTAAGCCAGAATTGTCTATAATGTCTTTAGCTAAGTCAGCATTGGTGCCCTGTAGCCTTACTATAATTGGCACTTTAATTTGGTCGCCGAGATTTTTATAAGCTTCTACAACACCTTCTGCAACACGATCACAACGGACAATACCACCAAAAATGTTAATCAAGATTGCTTCAACTTTTTCATCTTTTAAAATAAGTCTAAACGCTTCTTCAACACGTTTGGCATCAGCAGTTCCACCAACATCAAGGAAGTTAGCAGGCTCTCCACCAGCTTGTTTAATTAAATCCATTGTCGCCATAGCTAATCCAGCACCGTTGACCATACAGCCAACATTTCCGTCGAGATTAACATAGCTCAAGCCAGCCTTTCTAGCTTCAACTTCAGTGGCGTCTTCTTCTCTAATATCGCGCATATTTTCGTAATCTTTATGTCTAAATAATGCACTGTCGTCTAATGACACTTTAGAATCAACTGCCATTATTTTATCATCACTGGTTTTTAATACAGGATTAATTTCAAAAAGCGAAGAATCAGAACCTTCGTAGGCTTTATAAAGATTGGTAACAAACTTGCACATTTCTTTAAAAGCTTTTCCTGATAAACCTAAATTAAAAGCAATTTTTCGAGCTTGAAATGGCAAAATACCAGTAGCTGGATCAATAACTTCTGTAAATATCTTATCTGGTGTTTTTTCAGCCACAGTTTCTATATCCATTCCACCTTCTGGCGAATACATAATCATATTTTGGCCTTTGGCACGATCGAGTAATACTGACATATAGTATTCTTCAGGTTCGCTATCACCTGGATAGTAAACATCTTCAGTAATCAAAACTTGATGAACTTTTTTGCCTTCTTTTGAAGTTTGTGGGGTTACAAGATTCATCCCAATAATTTCATTGGCTATATCTTTTACTTCTTTCAAGTTTTTAGCTAATTTAACGCCACCGCCTTTACCACGGCCACCAGCGTGAACTTGAGCTTTAATCACGTGCCATCCTGTGCCGGTTTCTTCTGTGAGTTTCTTTGCTGCTTCTACAGCTTCGTCTGCTGTAGTGGCTACAATTCCACGCTGAATGTTAACACCAAAACTGCTTAATATTTCTTTACCTTGATATTCGTGAAGATTCATAATCTTTGTTTAAAAATTTAAGATGCACAAAAGTAATAATTTATAAAGTTGAAACAAGATTTTTAACCCAAATTATGATTTAGCTTAATTTTAAGTCAAAGTCCCTTAGGCTTAGTTTACATTTGTAGCTGTTTTAATTAAAATGTATTATGAAAATAATTTGTATAGGTCGTAACTATACCGAACATATCAGCGAGTTAGAAAACGAAAAACCTGATGAACCTGTTATTTTTATTAAACCAGATTCATCTATTTTACCTAAATCTCATCCTTTTGTTATTCCAGAATTTTCACACGAAGTTCATCACGAAGTTGAGGTTTTAATCAAAATCAATAAACTCGGCAAACACATTCAGCCCAAATTTGCGCATAAATATTATCAGGAATTTGGATTGGGAATTGACTTTACAGCAAGAGACTTACAGTCAAAACTTAAATCTAAAGGCTTACCTTGGGAAAAAGCAAAAGGCTTTGACGGGGCAACACTTATCGGAAAAAAGTGGTTTGATAAGAATAATTATGATTTAGAAAATTTAAATTTTTCTTTATTAAAAAATAACGAAATCGTTCAACAAGCTAATACTAAATTAATGCTTTGGAAAATAGACGAACTCATCGCTTATGTCTCCCAATTTTTTACTCTAAAAATAGGCGATATCATTTTTACAGGAACACCAGCCGGTGTCAGCAAAGTTGAAGAAGATGACGTTTTGATAGGAAAAATAGAAGAACAGGAAGTTTTTAATGTTAAAGTAAAATAAAATGAACGCAGAAATTATAACCATAGGTGACGAGATTTTAATTGGTCAAATAGTGGACACCAACTCGGCATTCCTCGGTCAACAACTCAATAAAATAGGAATAGAAGTGGTGCAAATCACCTCCATAAAAGATGAGCAAGATATTATTTTAGAGGCGTTAAAAGACGCAGAAACACGTGCCGATATTATCATTACAACTGGCGGATTAGGACCTACCAAAGACGATTTAACCAAACATACACTCTGCAAATATTTTAATGATGAATTGGTTTTAGACCAAAAAACCCTTGAACACGTAGAAGATATTTTTGAAAAATATGTGAGTCATCCCATTTTAGAGGCTAATCGCTCACAGGCTTATCTGCCATCAAAATGTATTGCGTTAAATAATCAATATGGTACAGCGCCAGGAATGTGGTTTGAAAAAGACGAGAAAGTCTTTATTGCTATGCCAGGTGTGCCTTTTGAAATGAAAGCTTTGGTCAGAAATGAAGTTATACCCAGACTGAAAGACCGCTATAAAAGACCCTTTATTTTACACAAAACAGTATTGACTTATGGACTTGGCGAAAGTGCCATAGCCGATAGAATTGAAGACTGGGAAAACAACTTGCCTAAATTTATCAAGCTGGCTTACTTGCCGAGTTTAGGCAGAGTTCGTTTAAGGTTAAGTGCGCGTGGAGATGATGAAGATTTATTACAAAACACTATTGATGAAGAAATTGAAAAATTACACAAACTCATAGGAGATATTATTAAGGGTTACGAAGACGAAAACAACATAGAAGAAAACATTGCCAAAAGTTTAACCGAAAAGCAATTCACTTTAGCCACAGCTGAAAGTTGCACAGGTGGTCGATTAGCAGCAAAATTTACGGAAATACCAGGTGCATCAGCTTACTTTAAAGGTAGTATTGTCAGTTATGCCACTTCTGCAAAACACGATGTTTTAGATATCCCAAAAGATTTTATTAAAAAATATTCAGTGGTCAGTGCCGAAATCACTTCAGAAATGGCTAAAAGGGTTCAACAAATGTTTAAAGCTGATTTCGCTATTGCTACAACAGGAAATGCTGGTCCAACAAAAGGCGATAGCAATGCTGAAATCGGAACAGTTTTTATAGCTTTGGCCGATCATTCTGAAGTAGTAGTTGAAAAATTTAATTTTGGAAATCACCGTGAACGGGTGACACAAAAGGCAGTCAATAAAGCTTTAGAAATGCTCTACGACCAAATAAAAGCTTAATAGAATATGAGTAATAATATCAATATTAAAAATAGAAAAGCCAAATTTCAATACGAAATTTTGGATAAATACACTGCGGGTATCAAACTTGTTGGTACTGAAATCAAATCTATTCGTGAAGGCAAAGCTTCTATTGCTGAAAGCTTTTGTGAGTTTAATGATAGAGGTGAGTTGTTTGTTATCAATATGCATATTGAAGAATATTCTCACGCCACGCATTTTAACCACAAACCCAAAAGTGAACGCAAACTTTTATTGCAAAAAAAGGAACTCAAAAAACTCTACAAAGAAGTAAGAAACTCAGGTTTAACCATTATTCCACTGCGAATGTTTATAAATGATAGAGGTATAGCTAAACTTGTTATAGCGCTTTGTAAAGGAAAAAAACTCTACGATAAACGAGAAGACATCAAAAAACGCGACACTAAAAAACGTTTAGACCGCATAAAAAAAGCATTTAATAATTAAACCAATTTCATTGAATAACCTCATACTCCTAACAACCTTACTTTGCGTATTTTTCAGCAAAGCTCAAACGCTTAAAGGGAATGTAACAGACAGTTTAGGGCAAACGTTACCTAATGTAAACGTTTATATAGAAAACACCTATAAAGGCACAACAACCAATTTTGATGGTATTTTTAAAATAGATGTTTCTCAACACATAAATGGCAATTTAGTTTTTAAATATTTGGGTTTCAAAACGCAAATCCTTTCTATTTCTTCACTCCTTCAACAGAAAAACCCCAAAATAGTATTAAAATCCAACCAAACTGAGTTAGATGAGGTTGTGGTCAATGCTGGAGAAAATCCTGCAAACATAATCATTAGAAACGCTATAGATAATCGACAAAATAATCTTGAGAAACGACTTTCATACAAAGCAGATTTTTACTCAAGAGGCTTGTGGAAAGTTGAAAATGTACCAGAAAAGATACTCGGTCAGGAAGTAGGTGATTTAGGAGGTTCATTAGATTCTACGCGTAGTGGAATTGTTTATCTAAGTGAAACTGTCTCAAAAATTGCCTTTAAAGCGCCAAACCAGTTTAAAGAAAATATCACAGCTTCAAAAGTTAGTGGCGATGACAATGGCTTTAGTTTTAATTCAGCTCAAGATTTTAATATCAGTTTTTATGAAAATACTTTAGAAATTAATGTGAGTATGGTTTCGCCTATTGCCGATTTTGCATTTGATTATTATAAGTATAAATTGGAAAGCGTGTTTTATGACGAAAATGGATTTGCAGTCAATAAAATTAAAGTTACTCCAAAACGAGAAAATGACAAAGTGTTTTCCGGATATATTTTTATTGTTGATGAAACTTGGGAATTGTATGGTGTTGATTTGCTCACAACAGGTCAAGCCATAGAAGTTGCTCCACTTGAACAATTGAGGTTCAAACAAAATTTTACCTATAATACAAAAGATGAGTTTTGGGTAATTTTATCTCAAAGTTTTGAATTTAATTGGAAGATTTTTGGCATTTCAGGATCAGGTCGATTTTTGGCATCTTACGTCAATTACGATTTTTCACCTGAATATGAAAAAGATTTTTTCTCTAACGAAATTATTTCTTTTGAGCGTTATGCCAATCAAAAAGACAGTGTGTTTTGGCAAAACAACAGACCTTTACCACTGACTGACGAAGAGGCAAACGACTACTTAAAAAAAGACAGCGTTCAAGCCGTTAGACAATCAAAAACCTACAAAGATTCTATAGATAAAGCCAACAATAAATTTAAGCTCTTAGATCCAATATTTGGATATTCTTGGCAAAACTCAACCAAAAACACAAGATTTGGCTACACAGGTTTGGATCCTATAGGTGGCATAAATTTTAATACTGTACAAGGTTTTAATGTTGAAACTCAAGTCTATTTCAGACAACTTGACTCTTTAAATTCTTTTGATCGGTATTGGCAAATAGAAACCAGTCTCAACTATGGTCGCGCGGATAAGCGTTTTAGACCGCGATTCAGGTTCATTAAAAAATTTAATAATTTCTCAAAACCATTTCTGCAAGTTAGTGGTGGAGTTGAAGCTACAGAGATTAATTCATCCAATACCACATCAAATTTATTATTTAATGTAGCGGCTCTATTTTTTGAAGAAAATTTTCTAAAACTATACGACCGCCAATTTGTTGAAGCTACTTATAGTCAAGAAGTAATTAATGGATTACGAGCTTCAGCAAGGCTTTCTTACCAACGTCGTAAGGCTCTAATTAATCGAAGAAATTCTCAAGTGTTTAATAATGATAATGGCGGATTTACTTCTAATAATCCTTTGGCTCCAGAAGATTTCGGTTCTATTTTATTTCCAACACATCACATCTTGAAGTTCAACTTTGGAGCCACGTTTAGATTCAATCAAAAATACAGAACCACACCAAGAGGAAAGTATAATGAATTCTCTCAAAAATATCCAACACTTAGATTGAGTTACGAAAAAGGCTTCGAGTCAACCCAATCTGGTTTTGACTACGATTTTTTAAAACTCAATATTTCTCAAAATTTGAATTTGTCGAGGTTTGGTGCTTTAGGCTACAGCTTGCACGCAGGTGCTTTTATCAATGCTGATGAGATTAGTTTTTTAGACTTTAAACATTTTGATGGTAACCAAACTCGAGTTGGTACAGGGCAGAATTACTTAAACAAATTTAATCTGTTAGATTATTATGAAAAGTCAACCAATCAAAACTATACTGAATTGCATTTCGAACACAATTTTGAAGGATTTGTAATGAACAGGTTGCCACTGCTCAAACACTTAAAAGCCAATTTAATTTTGGGAAGCAAATCACTTCTCATTGAAAACACATCACCATATCACGAGTTTTCAGTAGGTTTAGATCGTTTAGGTTTCGGCAAATTTAAATTTTTAAGACTTGACTATGTAAAATCCTATAATTCTGGTTGGCAAGACGGTGCTTTGATTTTAGGATTAAAGTTTTTGGGAGGGTTCTGATTTATTGATTTTGACAGGTTAAAATCTAAAGAATTGAAAATTTAAATCTACTCTACTTGGAGTTATTTCTTATGATTAAATAAGTCTTATTCAACGCCATGCTCTTCTGTTAGTGCTCGTTTTTAACCAGTGCTTTGTTTGCCTATTTTTATTGAGCTTTTTACAAATAAATTTAGTTATAACCTGAGTTCGATTAATATTTTAGAAGATTTTATTGCATAAAAAAAGAAATAGCTTTATATTTAAAGTGTTGAAATTCAAATAATTAAAAGCTATTTCTTATGATTTATTTCGATAAAAGTACGGATATTTTTTGTGTTGTTGATGAGTTTTGCCAACATTTTACTCCATTCCTTCAAAAACATAGTTTAGGTAACAAGTCTAAAAGACCTCCCACAATGAGTCAAAGTTAAATCATCACTATCATGATTATTTTTCATCTTAGCAGTTTATAGAAAAACTTTATCAAACTGCGAAATCTTATATGGAGCAAAAACGTCTTGACAGAATGATTGCAGAAGGAGAAGAAGATATTAAAGCTGGACGTTTACACAGTCAAGAAGAAGTTAAAAAAATGATTAAGGATTGGACAAAGTAGATAAACCTGTATTCTGGACAACCAGAGCTGCTAAGGATTTACAAAAAACTGTTGAGTTTTAAATAGAACTTTATGGTAAAATGAAGGCTATGGAAATTGCAACAGAACTTCGTCAAAAAATAGAAATATTTAATCGCCTTGACATAGATATATCAAAATCAGGCAGTATTGATCAAGTTTTTTCTCATTTAAAACACACTTATAGAAAACTTAATCATCACCATTGTAAAATTACCTACCGTGTAGGAAAATCGAAAATTTATATCGTAAGGGTTTTTGATACTCGCCAAGACCCAAAAAAGAATTTATAAAACCAATACTTTCGTTAGTGCTCGTTTGTAACGAATGCTTTTAACCTTTACACTTATTTATAAATTAAAAATTTATCTTTACCACATCACCTTTAAAATTCTTAATAAATTCTTATTTTTGAAGTCAAATTTTAAAATTTGAAAAGCTTTACTTTATCACATTCCGAAGTATTTTCTATTCTATTTAGTGGCATTTCAGAAGGCGCTTTAATTGTAAATAAACAACAAGAAATTGTTGAGCTCAACAGTTCAGCAGCACAAATGTTTGGCTACAAAATTGATGAATTAAAAGGTCAACACATTAATTTATTAATTCCTAAAAAGTTTCATCATAAACACGAAGCCCACGTTAGGTCTTTTATCAAAAAAGATGAACGCCGACAAATGGGAGCGGGAAGAAGCATTTTTGGTTTAAAAAAATCAGGAGAAACCTTTCCCGTAGAAGCTGGACTCAACCCGTTTGAAATTGAAGGAGAAAAATTTGTGATGACCCTCATTACAGATATTACAAAAAGGGTTAAAGCAAAACAAGAAATATTAGACCTTAACGCTTCCCTCGAAGACAAAGTTCAAAAACGCACAAAAGACCTTAAAAATAGTGTTGAGGAATTGTCTGAAATTAATGATTTACTAAAGGATGAAATTATGCGACGAAAACAAGCCGAAGCTCGCATAAAAACGGCTCTTCAAAAAGAACGTGAGCTTAATGACTTAAAAACTAAATTTTTGTCTTTAGTTTCTCACGAATTTAAAACCCCTTTAAGTGGAATATTGACATCTTCTACTTTAGCAAAAAAATACACAAAAACAGAACAACAAGAAAAACGGGATAAACACTTAAATACCATCAAAAATAAAGTACATTATCTCACCAGTATTCTCAACGATTTTCTATCTGTTGAACGCTTAGAAACAGGAAAATTCACTTATAAATTTGACCATTTTAGCTTACTCAATTTAATTAATGAAGTGGTTTACAACGCTAATGTGACTTTAAAAACAGGACAAATTATCAATTATCCACAGGATTTAGACGATGTAGAATTGTATCAAGACAGACACGTTTTAGAATTAATTCTTTCAAACTTGCTTAACAATGCGATAAAATATTCAAAAGAAGACACTACTATAACCTTAGATATTAAAACTGAAAATAAATTTTTAAAATTCGATATAACAGACCAAGGGATTGGAATTCCTAAAAAAGATCAAAAGCATATCTTTGAGCGCTATTTTAGGGCTGAAAATGCCTTACTTAATCAAGGTACAGGTATTGGATTAAATATAATTAAAGTACATTTGGATAATTTAGGTGGAGATATTTATTTTGAAAGTCAAGAAAATAAAGGCTCAACATTTTTTATAAAACTTCCCATAAAATACGATAATTAATGGCTAAAAAAATACTATTGATAGAGGATGATATGACCGTGAGAGAGAATACAGCAGAAATTCTTGAACTGTCTGATTATGAAGTGCAAACTGCTTCTGACGGTCTCAAAGGCGTAGAAGAGGCTAAACGTTTTAAGCCTGACATCATCGTTTGTGATATTATGATGCCAGAATTAGACGGCTACGGTGTTTTAGAAAACCTGTCTAAAGACCCACAAACTCGGTTTATCCCTTTTATTTTTCTTTCTGCAAAAACAGATCATAAAGACATTAGAAAAGGAATGGATTTAGGCGCCGACGATTATCTGACCAAACCTTTTGAAGAAGATGAATTAATCAGTGCAATTGAAAGCAGATTAGCCAAAACAGCAATTCTTCAGCAACGACAAGACAATCAACCAAAACAATCTAACTTAAGCAATTTTGAAGAACTTAAAAAGCATTTAAAAAGTTACGATTTAAAATCTTTTGAAGCCTCAGAAGTGGTGTACGATTCTCACAAAGGCTCAAACTATTTTTATATGGTTGATAAAGGGGTTGTAAAAACGTATTTAATAGATGAAAATGGTAAAGAATTAATTACTGCACTTTACAAAACTGAAGATGTTTTCGGAGACTTTACATTTAAACAGAATTCGTCAAAAGAAATAGCAGAATGTCTTGAACCTACAGATTTATATTGCATCCCTAAAGCAGATTTTAAACGCTTTTTAGATTCTAATACCAAAATGCTTTATGACATTATAGATGTTTTAGATCACAATTTACAAGATACTAAAAATCAATTGCTTGATATGGCCTATAGTTCTGTTAAACGCAAAACAGCACAAACCATAATACTATTTACTGAACGACTCAAGCGAAATAAACTTCGTCAAATAAGAATTTCAAGAGCAGACTTGGCCGCAGTAGCAGGAATTGCTCAAGAAAGCTTAATTAGAACACTTTCTAAATTAAAAAAAGAAGGCTTAATAGAAATTGAGGGTCGAAATATAAAAGTTTTAGATTTTGAAAAATTAGAACAAATTTCATAGTCTATTTTTTTAAAACTGATAATTGTCATTTCCCAACATTATCTTTCCCATTAGATTTGCATATCTATAAGTGAGTTTATGCAGGTTTTACTACTTACTGATTTTTCTGATAATGCCAAAAAGATGCAGGATTATGCGCTTAATTTTTTTGGTAATGAGGAAGTGCATTTTATTTTATTTCATGCTATTAAACCATGTAAAACTTCAGCTTGTAATGGTATTTGTGCAACTCATAGAGAAAAGAATTTATCTAAAAATGCAAAAAACTTACAACAAAAATTAAAAACCAACCAAAGTCTTTCAACTGTTTTTATCAAAAGTAATTTGGTTGATGCCGTTAGAAATTATATTGAAAAAAATAAAGTGGATATGATTTTAATGGGTGGAAAAGGAAAAACTTCAGATGACAATAGACAATTTGGAAAAAACACCTATGATATTGTCACTAAAATTAAATGCCCAATACTTGTTGTTTTTGAAAATACAGTCATAAAAATTCCAGGTCGAATAGTATTTCCATTAGATTATAGTACTTCATTTCAATACAAATATTTTAAAACTATTAGCAAGTTAAATTTCTGGAAAAAGATAAAACTATCAATACTCGAAGTACCTAATCGGATGCTTAATAATTTATTGTTTCAAAAAACCAATAAACATAAAATCTCTAAAGCCTTTAAAGAGATTGACTTTCAATTTAAACCTATAGAAATTAAAGATAATAAAGGAATTTGTGAAGGTTGTCTAGACGCTGATATGATTATGTTTATGGCCAAAAATTTGAGTATAAGCAATCAAATATTTCATCAATTGAGCAACAAAAACTTCAATCAACAAGCGCCACTTTTAGTACTTCACGCTTAAATTTTAAAGGTGACAATTGGCCGTTTAGCATGATTGACTATATCTTCGCTAAGACTTCCATTAATAAAATGCGCTAAACCTTGACGGCCGTGTGTGCTGATGCCAATTAAGTCTGCATTAATTTTATTACCATAATTTAAAATACCAGTTTCTATATTAGTGTCATTATAAACGCTAAATTTATAGTCGGATTTATCAATATCCTTGGTGTAAGTATTTAATTTATCATCTATTTCAATTGTTGTTCTAAATTTACTGGCAGTATTGACCATAACTAACTCGATAGTTGTGTTAAGTTTATGGGCAAAATCAATAGCATTTTTAAATGTAGAAATTGATTCGGGGTCTAAATCTGTAGCAAATACAAACTTTTTAACCTCAAATAATGGAATCTCTTTTTTGATGACCAAAACTGGAATTTCAGAATTTCGAACTACTTTCTCGGTATTAGAGCCAATAAAAATTTCTTTTAAACCATCAGCACCGCTTGAACCCATAATAATGACATCGCATTCGTGTTTTTTGCTGATTTCCATAATACCATCAAAGGCTTCGTGAAACTCTACCGTCTCATGTACTTTAATGTCCTTTAAATAATCTTTTTGCAATACTTTACTAAATTTTTGATGAGCCAATTTCATAAAGAAAATGGCTTCAGGCAAATCGCCCGAACCTTTAGGTTTTGATGGGTCAATTAAATCTAACGGTAATTCAAGCATATGCAGCAAGAAAATTTCACTATCAAACTTTTTAGCAATTTGCGCAGCAACTTTTAAAGCGTTTTCTGCTTCCGGAGAGAAGTCCGTGGGGACAAGAATTTTTTTCATGAGATTTGGTTTAAATTTCGTTAATAAAATTACGAAAAAATATCTGAATCCTAAAAGTTTTTCAAATCGTAATTTAATCGTATATTTGCAAACAAATTTGAAGATGAGGGGACAATTTGTCCCCTCTTTTTATAAATTTATGCAAGCAAGAGATATCATAGAACATACAATTTCGTCAATTTTTGAAGATAGAACAGATTTATTTATTGTTAATAAACATATTTCTGATGGCTTAGATATCAATCTAACCATTGATGGCGATGAACTTGTAAATGTCTCAGATTGTATAGCAGTGAGTAGAAAAATAGAATCCGCTTTAGATAGAGACTTGTATGACTTTTCTATTAAAGTTCAATCTCCTGGAGCTGATGAACCTTTGACTGACAAAAGACAATACAAAAAACATATCGGCAGAAAATTGAAGTTAAAAACCGAATCTGAAGATATTGAAGGTAAATTGTTAGAAGTCAATGAAGATGAAATAAGATTGACTTGGAAATCAAGAGAAAAAAAACCAAAAGGAAAAGGCAAAATGACAGTAGAGCACGACAGAACTTTTCCCTTTGAAACAATTATAGAAGCTAATATCAAATTAATGTTTAATAAAAATTAAGATGGAAAATATTGATTTAATCAATTCGTTTTCAGAATTTAAAGATGATAAATTAATCGATCGTGTAACCTTGATGGGTATTCTTGAAGATGTTTTTAGAAATGCTCTAAAGAGAAAATACGGTGAAGATGATAACTTTGACATTATTATAAATCCTGACAAAGGTGATTTAGAAATATGGAGAAACAGAATTGTTGTCAATGACGGTGAAGTAGAAGACGAAAATCAAGAAATATCCCTATCAGACGCCAGAAAAATAGAACCTGACTTTGAAGTAGGAGAAGATGTTTCTGAAGAAGTTAAACTCGCTCATCTTGGGAGACGTGCCATCTTAGCATTAAGACAAAACCTAATTTCTAAAATTCACGAACACGACAGTACAAATACTTTTAAATACTTTGAAGATCTTATAGGTGAAATTTATACCGCTGAGGTTCACCACGTCAGGAGAAATATGGTAATTCTTCTTGATGATGACGGCAACGAACTCATAATTCCTAAAGAACACCAAATCCCATCTGATTTTTATAGAAAAGGCGATAGTGTTAGAGGTGTTATTGAAAAGGTTGAACTCAAAGGTAATAAACCCATTATTGTATTATCAAGAACGTCATCTAAGTTTTTAGAAAAACTCTTCGAACAAGAAATTCCAGAAGTTTTTGATGGATTAATTAACGTTAAAGCTGCAGTTAGAATTCCTGGTGAAAAGGCTAAAGTTGCTGTCGATACCTACGATGATAGAATAGACCCCGTTGGCGCTTGTGTTGGTATGAAAGGCTCAAGAATTCACGGTATTGTAAGAGAATTAGGCAACGAAAACATTGATGTTATCAATTATACGGATAATATACATTTATATATTACCAGGGCTTTAAGTCCAGCTAAAGTGATGAACGTCAAACTCGATGAAGATAAAAAAGTAGCAGAAGTTACTTTAAAACCAGAAGAGGTTTCTAAAGCTATTGGTCGTGGCGGTCATAACATTAGATTAGCAGGTCGTTTGACAGGCTATGAAATAGAAGTCTTTAGAGATGGCGTTGAAGATGAAGATGTTGAATTAAGCGAATTTTCTGACGAAATTGAAGATTGGGTCATCAAAGAATTCGTCAAAATAGGATTAGATACCGCAAAAAGTATTTTAGAGCAATCTGTTGAAGACTTAGTAAGAAGAACAGATTTAGAAGAAGAAACTGTATCTAACGTGGTAAAAATATTAAAAGAAGAGTTTGAAGATTAATTATTTTAAATTAATCTTTGTATAATAGACAAGACAAAAGAATTTAGTAAACTCATATATGGCTGAAGTCAAAAAAATTAGATTAAACAAAGTATTAAGAGAATTTAATGTTTCTTTAGATAGAGTTGTAGATTTCTTAAAATCAAAAGGTTATGAAATTGATGCAAGACCTACAACTAAAATTTCTGATGAAATATACAATGTTTTATACGATGAATTTGAAACTGATAAATCTAAACGAGTAGAATCCAAAGAAGTCAGTGAAGAGCTAAAAAAAGAAAAAGAAATGCTTCGTTTAGCTCGTGAAAAAGAACTTCAGCGTAAAAAAGAAAGGGAAGAAAAAGACCAAAAAGAAAAAGATGAAAAAGCTTTAGAGGAGAAAAAAGCTGCTGAACAGAAAAAAGAAGAGGAAGAAAAGGCAAAACAAAATAGACTTTCTGGCTTAAAACAGGTAGGTAAAATAGATTTAGATAAAAACAAACCTAAGCCTAAAAAGGAAAACATAAAAGAAGAAACGACTAAAGAAGAAAGGAAAGCCACTGAAGACAATAAAAAGCCTGAAGAAAGTAAAACAACTGAAAAAGAACTGAAAGCTGATAAAACTTCAGAAACTGAAGAGGTTAAAAGCGAAAAACTTGAAACTAAATACACCAAGCTTAAAGGTCTTAATGTAACAGGTGAAAAAATTGATCTTGATAAATTTAAAGAAAAGCCTAAGAAAAAAGACAACAAAAAAGCTACTGACAATTCTAAGAAACGAAAAAGACGTAGAATAACCAAGCCTGATAATAAACCCAACTTTGATAAGCGTAAAACTTCCAAAGGAAACAGACCTAAACGCGTAACCAAAGAAGAGCCTACTGAAGAAGAAGTTCAGAAGCAAATAAAAGAAACTTTAGAAAAGCTTCAAGGCAAATCTAAAAAAGGAAAAGGTGGTGCTAAATATAGAAAAGAAAAAAGAGAACAACACCGTCAAAAATCTCAAGACGATTTAGACCAGCAAGAAAAAGACAGTAAAATACTTAAAGTTACCGAATTTGTAACTGTAAATGAAGTCGCAACTATGATGGATGTTTCAGTTACTGAAATTATCTCCGCTTGTATGTCTCTTGGTATGATGGTAACTATGAACCAACGCCTCGATGCAGAAACATTGACTATAGTTGCAGAAGAATTTGGTTTTGATGTAGAATTTGTTGATAATGAAGAAGACGATGATTTAGAACCCGAAGAAGTTGATAAAGAAGAAAATCTTAAACCAAGAGCACCTATTGTTACTGTTATGGGTCACGTTGACCACGGAAAAACTTCTTTATTAGATCATATTCGAGAAGAAAATGTAATTGCGGGTGAAAGCGGTGGAATTACACAGCACATTGGTGCTTATGGCGTTAAATTGAAAACAGGTCAGAAAATTGCTTTTCTTGATACACCTGGTCACGAAGCATTTACTGCTATGCGGGCCAGAGGTGCTAAAGTAACCGATATCGCTATTATTGTTATTGCAGCCGATGATGATGTGATGCCGCAAACCAAAGAAGCTATTTCGCACGCGCAAGCTGCTGGAGTGCCTATAATTTTTGCTATTAACAAAGTGGATTTACCAACTGCAAATCCAGATAAGATAAAGGAATCTCTCGCTAATATGAATTTATTAGTTGAAGACTGGGGCGGTAAAATTCAATCTCACGATATTTCGGCTAAATCTGGCGCTGGTGTTGAAGACTTACTTGAAAAAGTACTTCTTGAGGCTGAGATACTTGATCTAAAAGCCAATCCAGACCGATTAGCTCAAGGTACAGTTGTTGAGGCCTATCTTGACAAAGGTAGAGGTTATGTTTCTACTATTTTAGTGCAAACTGGTACATTAAAAGTTGGAGATTATATTTTAGCAGGAACTACTTCTGGTAAAATTAAAGCTATGCAAGACGAGCGTGGCAACAAAATTAAAGAGGCTGGGCCTTCCACACCAGTATCAGTACTTGGTTTAGATGGAGCACCACAAGCAGGAGACACTTTTAAGGTAATGGAAGATGAAAGAGAAGCTAAAGATATTGCATCAAGAAGAACTCAACTCCTCCGTGAACAAAGTGTAAGAACGCAGAAACATATTACCCTTGATGAAATTGGCCGAAGAATAGCCCTTGGTGATTTCCAAGAACTCAATATCATTTTAAAAGCAGATGTGGATGGATCTGTTGAAGCTTTATCTGATAGTTTACAAAAACTTTCTACAGACGAAATTCAAGTCAATATTATCCATAAAGGTGTAGGCGCCATTACTGAAAGTGATGTGTTGTTAGCTTCAGCTTCTGATGCGGTAATAATAGGCTTTAATGTCAGGCCAGCTGGTTTGGCCGGAAGTCTTGCAGACAAAGAAGAAATAGACATCAGAACTTACTCTATCATTTATGATGCAATAAATGACATCAAAGATGCCATGGAAGGTATGTTATCTCCTGAACTTAAAGAAGAAATAACTGGTAATGCTGAAATTAGAGAAACTTTTAAAATTTCTAAAATAGGAACGATTGCTGGTTGTATGGTGACCTCTGGTAAAATTTACAGAAAATCAAACATCAGATTGATTCGCGATGGTATTGTTATTCACACCGGTGAATTAACTGCTCTTAAACGTTTTAAAGACGATGTTAAAGAAGTGTCTAAAGGTTACGATTGTGGTATGCAAATCAAAAATTATAACGACATCAAAATAGGTGATATCATTGAAGCTTACCAAGAAGTGGAAGTTAAGAAAACGCTTTAAAATACAGTTATACAATCTAAAACGAATTCAGATTGACAATATTTAGACCTCACAGGTTTTCCTCCATAGGCGGACAGGCGGAATCTGTGAGGTCTAAAAAATTAAGGTTCAACAATTATTGAAATTTTTGAAACCGTTTTTGCTTTATATTCCTTTGATAAAATCTCCAAACAAATCTTCAAATTGACTCCCTTGGTCAAAACGATGCTTACTCAGTTTTTTGTGGATGGTTAAAGCCCACAAAACCATTTCCATATAAAAGTATAAATCTGCTTCGGATAAATCTTTTATGTATTTTTCAACAAATTGTTTTAGCGGTTTCACTTTAGATAATTCTTCATGATATAAGCTATCTGGACTATCATCCAAAATTTCTAAGCCTTCATTTTCGGCAAACCATTTAACGATGTCATCGTAAGGTTTTTTATCTTCTTCTTTTTCAAGCTTTTTAATTTCAGGGAAGTACACATTGTAAAGACTTAAAATAGCTTTGTCAATTAAACCTTGGGCGACATATTCTACACCTTCCTGCTCGCCTTCATACAGCAACTCAACTTTACCCGTAATTGCTGGTAGAATACCATTAAAATCTGCAAGCCGAATATGGGTTTCACCTTCATCATTAATCATGGCACGTCTTTCTGCAGTGCTTACTAAATTTTCGTAAGCGCTTATACTTAATCTTGCACTGATTCCGCTTTTAACGTCAATATATTCACTTTTTCTGGCTTCAAAACTGATTTGTTCTAATAATAACTTTGCAATTTCAGAAACCTGAATATGTTTTTGCTCCTTAGAAATTTTGATTTCTTGTTGGGTAATATTTTTTGCAATCTCAATGTTTTTAGGATAATGGGTTAAAATTTGGGAACCAATTCTATCTTTTAAAGGCGTAACAATACTACCTCTGTTAGTATAATCTTCGGGATTGGCTGTAAAAACAAATTGAATTTCCATAGGAAACCTGAACTTAAATCCTCTAATTTGTAAGTCGCCTTCTTGTAAAATATTAAACAAAGCCACTTGAATTCTGGCTTGTAAATCGGGTAACTCATTGATTACAAATATGCAGCGGTTAGCTCGTGGTATCATTCCAAAGTGAATGACGCGGTCGTCGGCATAACTCAGTTTTAGATTAGCTGCTTTAATGGGGTCAATATCTCCAATCAAATCGGCTACGCTGACGTCTGGTGTCGCTAATTTTTCAGAAAACCTATCCTTGCGGTGAAGCCATTCAATTGGTGTATCATCTTTATGTTTCTCAATGCGTTCTTGAGCATATCTTGAAATAGGTTGTAAAGGATCGTCGTTAATTTCTGAACCTTTTACAACAGGTATATACTCATCTAACAAACCAACTAATTTACGAGCAATCATAGTCTTAGCTTGACCTCGTAAACCCAAAAGATTGATGTTGTGTTTAGATAATATAGCGCGTTCTACTTGAGGAATTACAGTATTTTCATAACCTATTATGCCATCAAAACTATTGACATTGTTTTTTATATTATTGATTAAGTTGTTTCTCAATTCGTCTTTTACAGATTGAGATTTGTAGCCTTGAGATTTAAGTTCACCTAAGGTTTTGATATTTTGTATATTCATATTATTAAGTTCGTTTGTTTCTATTTTGTTCGTAATCTCTAAAAACCAATTCACCCAAACCTTTAAGTCCTGAATAGAAAGCTTTGCCTTTATTAGACTTTGTAAATTGATCAACAAATTGTTGTAAATAAGGATCAGATGTAATCATAAAAGTTGTAATTGGGATATTAAGTTTTCTGGCTTGAGCGGCCATATTGTAACACTTTCCTGTAATGAATGGGTCAAGACCAGCACTGTTTTTATAATAAGTGCCATCGGCCATTTTTAAACAACTGGGCTTACCGTCTGTAATCATAAAAATTTGTTTGTTGGCTTGTCGTTTACGTCTGAGTAAATCCATTGAGAGTTGAAGTCCAGCTACAGTGTTGGTGTGATAAGGACCAACATTTAAGTAGGGTAAATCTTTTATTTTTATAGGCCAAGCATCATTTCCAAAAACAATAATGTCTAAAGAATCTTTCGGATATCTTGTGGTGATTAATTCTGCGAGTGCCATAGCTACTTTTTTGGCTGGAGTAATGCGGTCTTCACCATACAAAATCATACTATGACTGATATCTATCATCAAAACTGTACTCATTTGTGTTCGGTGATAACTATCTTGAACAACCAAATCTTCTTCAGCTAAGTTGAAGTTAGATAAACCTTGTCTGGATTGCGCATTTTTAAAACTTTCTGTCAGTGAAATTCTATCTAATGCATCGCCAAATTCGTAAGCTCTTAAATCACCTGATGGCTCGCCATGAAGACCTTTTGTAGAAGTTTGATGTTGCCCAGAAGCACTTTTTTTAAGTTTACCAAAGATTTGTTCAAGCGCTCTTTTTCTAATGGCTTGTTCGGTTTTGTCTGTTATAGAGATTTTATTTCCACCTTCTGGCTTAACTTCTTCTTTGATATAGCCTTTTTTCTTAAGATCTTCTATAAAATTATCTATGGTATAATCTTCAGTGGTGAGATTGTATTCTTTGTCTAAGGCTTTAAGCCAATCTATAGCTTCGTCAAAATCGCCAGAAGTGTAGGTTATGAGTTCTTTAAAGATATCAAACAATTTTTCAAAAATTGAGACATCTTTTTCATTATAGGTCTCAAATCTATAACCGCTTTGTTTGAGTTTAAAATTCATATTACTAAAATAAAGAATTCTACGGATAGGGCTTATAAGCAATTGTTAAACTGTTGATAAAACCCTCAAACTCTATCTAAATAAGATATTCTG
>JASMTR010000057.1:0-11801 GCA_041694175.1 Bacteroidales bacterium | reverse complement strand
CTACTTCCCACTAAGACAACTTCCCCATTCTGAAGCTGAATAGCTCCTTGAGCAAAGTCTAAATTTGTCCCGCCTATGTTTAGTTGGTTTTTTAAATTTCCGTTTTCATCTGTTAAAGCAACCCAGACATCATTTTGTCCAAAATTATCAGTCACTTGATTGTCTATACTTTTTGAACTTCCACTAATTAAAAGTTCATTCGATTGCAATTCTAACACATCTCTTGCAGACTCAAAATCGCTTCCGCCATAGGTTTTTTCCCAAATCATTTGGGCGTTGTCATCAAATTTAATCGCCCAAAAATCAGTATTCCCTTTAAAATTGCTAACATCAGCACCACTACTTCTGGTGTCACCTGCTAAAACATAATTGCCATCAAAAGTTTTGGTAATGCTATAACCAATTTCTATACTACTTCCTCCAAAGTTTTTCTGCCAAAGCAAATTGCCTTGAAGGTTGACTTTTACAGCCCAAATATCATAACTCCCGCGCGGGTTAGTAATATCAAAATCATTACTCTCAGAACTTCCAATCATAATGATATTTCCATCGTGAGCTTCGGTAACATCATAAGAACGATCGTTGTTAGTTCCACCGAAAAAGCGACGCCATTGGGTTTGTCCATCAGCATCGAGTTTGATACCCCAAAATTCACCAACCCCGTGTTTCGCAAACAACGATTTAGACCGTTGCGCATTCCCATCATCATTACCTTCTCCTCCACTGGCGCTAACGTCTAAAAAACCACTTAAAAAATAACCACCATCTGAAGTTTGAATAGCACTAAAAGCTCTATCATTACCAGAAAACCCAAAACTTTTTTCCCAAATAATTTCGCCAGAAGCATTAAGTTTTAATGTCCAAAAATCGTGAAATCCAAAATTTTCTGAAACATCACCATCTGTACTTCTCGAAAAGCCTGTTATTAAAAATCCACCATCAACTGTAGAAATAATTTTTTGACCGCGATCATCGCTACTTCCACCAAAGGTTTTTTGCCAAATCAAATTAAGGTCTTTATCTAATTTTAATAACCAATAGTCGCTATCTGTGGTCGTTTTTCCAGTAACATCACCGTCATTACTTTGAGTAAAGCCTAAAACAGCAATATTTCCGTCTTGAGTTTCAACTACAGATAAAGCGTCATCTTCTTGACTTCCACCAAAAGCTTTAAGGTTTTCTAAAGTATTTTGAAAAGCAAAATTGGGTTCTTCGTTGTCATCATTATCACTAACCGTGTTAGAATTATCTGAATTATCACAGGAAAAAAAAGCAACTAAAATTGCTGCAAAATAAATACGAGTAATTTTTGATTTCATCTCACTATCAATCTTTGGTTAATGGAGGCATTAATATTTAAAATATAAATCCCACTGGATAAGTCACTAATATTAAAACTAAAATCTAAAGCATTTATTTTGTTGTGGTTCACTACCAGTTTTCCAAGTTGATTAAAAACTTTAATCGTTTTTATAGCTTGACTTTTCATTTTAATACTAACAAAATCATCTGCTGGGTTGGGATATATCCTAACTTCTTCTTTTTCAACAAATTCCTCATTTGATAAAGTTGAACTTTTAACCAAATAAAAACCCGAATCTATATCACTCAAAACAATATTTCCACTTTCAAAAAATGGGTAAACATTCCATAGGCCACTGAACCCAATATTATCATTTTGGGGAAATGAGTCAAAAAACCCAACCTCGTTAATGTTTTGATTGCTAATATCAGATATGTCAATCACACGCAGTCCAGCATTATAGCTGGCTTGGTAAAACAATCCGTTTTTTACGTACCCATTGTGATCTATTGCGCTGGTGTTTCCAGTAAATTCCATATGGACGCTTGGTGCATCTAAATCGGTTAAATCAAAAATGATAGTTCGTGTGTCAAAACCAAAACTGAGTTCATCAGTTTCGTCACCGAGTAAAAGGTATTGTTGGTTTTCTGTTAACCAAGCTTGGTGAGTGTAACCAATATTGGCATAAGAAATCGTTGATATATTGCTAATATTGGTTTTATCAGAAACATTGAGAATAACAACTTCATCTTCGTTGCTGCCGATGTAAATTTCATCACCTTGATAATCTGGGTCAGTACCAGAGTAGGTTATAACTTGAGCATCGTGGGTGTAAAAATCATCAGCGTAACCACCTGAGAAAACAGGATTAAGCGGATCTGAAATATCAACAACATGAGGCCCGCCACTAAAGGTTTGGGTACCAACAGCATATGCAAAAGCTTCTGTTGGATTGATAACAATATTATGAGCATTACCAAAACCATCATAATGAGCATCTTCTGAAAATGTTAAAGGCGGATTTGTAACATTTCTAAGATTGGTTAAGTCAAAAACCTGCATACCGTGTCCACTGGCCTCACTAACTACGAATGCATAATTATCGTAAACCTTAATATCTCTCCAACTGCTGTTCGTACTGTGCGTTGGCAATTTGCCCAGATAAATGGGATTTGTTGGTTGACTAATATCTATAAATGCAGTTCCATTATTTAAACCTACAATGGCATATTCTTTGTCATCTAATGGGTCAGTCCATCCCCATGAGTCATTGCCCGAATTGGCATTTAAAGTACTTAAATCAATATGAGATTGTAAATCAAAGCCATTACAAGGATATATTCCAGCTTGTCCATTATTACAAGGCGTTTGAGCATTACCCAATAAAGAAACAAAAAATATGTAAATCAGAGTTTTTTTCATGTTAGTAATTTAAATCATGTAGTTTTGCAAAAAAAACAACTTAATGCTTGATAATCACAAAAGTAGTAAAACGAAACTCACAGAATTAGGTGAATTCAAATTAATTGATCACCTGACGACAAATTTTAACATAAGTCAAACCTCAACAAAACTTGGAATTGGCGATGATGCTGCTGTTATAAAACACCAAAACCAAACTTTAATCAGTACGGATTTATTAGTAGAAGGTGTTCACTTTGATTTGGCTTATATGCCATTAAAACACTTAGGTTATAAAGCTGTGGTTGTTAATTTATCTGATATTTATGCTATGAACGCTGAAGCGACACAAATTACAGTATCCATAGCTTGCTCCAATCGGTTTACAGTTGAAGCGCTTGAGGAGCTGTATGCTGGTGTGCAAAAAGCTTGTGAAATTTACAATGTAGATTTGGTTGGCGGAGATACTACAACATCTATAAAAGGACTCCAAATTTCAATTACTGCTATTGGGACGGCAAAAGATGAAAAAATCACGAAAAGAAGTAGTGCAAAAGATAATGACTTATTAGTGGTTTCTGGCGATTTAGGCGCGGCTTATATGGGTCTGCAAGTTTTAAAACGAGAAAATGAAGTCTTTAAAGTCAATCCTCAAAACCAACCTGATTTAACCCCTTATACTTATATCATTGAGCGACAATTAAAACCTGAAGCGAGAAAAGACATTCCTTTATTATTAGAAAAATTAGAAGTCCAACCGACAAGTATGATTGATATAAGTGACGGATTGTCGTCTGAAATTCTTCACATCTGTAAAGCCTCTCAAGTTGGCGCAAATCTTTACGAAGATAAATTACCTTTAGACCCAGCTGTAATTTCAACTTGTGAAGAATTTCAATTGGATAGCACAACTGTGATTTTAAATGGCGGAGAAGATTACGAACTTTTGTTTACCATTAAACAAGACGATTTTTCAAAAATTAAAGCTAATCCGCATTTGAGTGTTATTGGTCATATCACCACAGCTGATGAAGGTGTACATATCATTACTCGAGCCAATCAAAAAATACCACTAAAAGCCCGTGGATGGTCGGCTATTCCTGAAGATGATGAATAGGTTCATCTTCGTAAAGTTTATGATAAGGTTAAATCATTTAAGTATTGTTTAGTTAAAAGATTAAATTGTTACTTTTGTACTAAATTTAAAATTAAAAATTATGCGAAAAATTACTCTTCTAATTTCTTTAATGTTTGTAAGCTTTGGTTTTTCACAAACTGTGATTTATCAAGAAAGCTTTGAAGCAGATGCCAATGGCACGAATTACAACACCTCTATTCCAGAATTTTCTGATGGAGGTAATGATTATTTTACAAGAACAGATGGAAGTAACATTGCTACTAATGTAGAAATTACTGGCCAAGATGGTGCTTATTTCTTTGGAGCCCAAGATCTTGACGGCGAAGGTGCAGTACTTCCAGTTAGCTTAACCACAGTTAATGCAGACGTCAGCACATTGAGTTCTGTTGACTTTGTTATAGATTTAGCAGAAGATGCAGATGGCTCTAACCTCGATTGGGATGCAGCAGATTACGTTCACATCTTTTATTCTTTGGATGGCGGTGCAGAACAAAACTTACTTTGGATTGAAGCAGATATTGACTCCGGATCCAATAGTTCTGCAGCTGAAGACACGGATTTTGACGGTCTCGGTGATGGTTCAGTATTAACAGATGTTTTAACTCAGTTTAATAAAACTATTGATGTTTCTTCTGCCTCTACTATAAGTTTAAGAATTGAATTTAATTTAAATTCAGGTGATGAGGATATTGCAATTGATAATATTCGACTAATTGATGGATTTGTTGCTACGCCAACAGTTACTATAACGGCACCAAATGATGGTAATAGTTTTGCTCCAGGTACAACAAGTGTTGATGTGGAGTTTACAGCAAGTAATCTTGCCACTAATGATCAAATTGACATTACAGTAAATGGTTCTACAACTACAAACGTTTCTAGTCCATTTACAATCAGTACCACTGACGGCACAACCTATAATGTCCAAGTTGATGTTATCTCAGGCGGAAGTTCAGTAGATTCTGATGTTGTAACTTTTGACGTTGGTCAACTTATCCAAGTTGCTAATATTACAGCGCTAAGAGCTGATGTCAATGCCAATGGTTTGGGTCGTTTTTATGAAATTACTGGCCCAAGTACGTTTACACATGGAGATGATTTCCAAAATAGAAAATGGTTTCAAGATGCCACACCATCTGGTATATTCGTTCAGGATTTTAATGGTGTTATACCTAATGGTGTTTATGCAGAAGGCGATCAAGTTTCAGGCCTTAAGGGCTTTACAAGAGAAGAAAATGGTGTGTTGACATTAGAACCAACAGAAGATGCTGGAACAATTTCAGGATCAGCCTCTGTGTCTCCTTTAGTGTTAACTATAGCAGACTATAATGCTAACTTCGAAACTTACGAATCTCTACTCGTAGGCTTTACTGATGTGACTTTTACTGATGGTGATGGTACTGCAACTTTTAACACAAATAACAGTTATGAGTTTGGCAATGGCACGGATGTATCAGATGTAAGAACAACTTTCTTTGGTGCAGATTATATCGGAACTGTTATTCCTGACACTCAAATTGCTGGCTTAGTTGGTTTAGCTGCAGAGTTTAATGGTTCAACTCAAATCTACCCTAGAAGTTTAGCTGATATTGATGTCACTTTAAGTATTGATGATGTTGCTATCAACAATTTTAGCCTTTATCCCAACCCAGTTCAAAACGGTAGCTTTAATATAAAAAGCCAAAACAATCAAGCTTTTGATATTGAAGTTTATAATGTTTTAGGAAAACGAGTGCTAGAATTTAATCAAATACAAAATCAAAACATCAACGTTAGTCAATTAAAAAGTGGCGTTTATTTGGTTAAAATAAATCAAATTAATGCTTCAACAACAAAGAAGTTGATCATTCAATAAATTATATTTTAAATAATTTTCTAAAAGTGCTGCTTAAATTAAGTAGCACTTTTTTTATTATTGTAACTTAGCTTAAAATGAAATGAATGGACGTTAATCAGATATTCAATATTAAATCTGATAAAGACTTTGAGACTTTATGTTTTAAAGTATTTGAATATCAGTATGACAATTGCAAGGTCTATCAAAAGTTTTGTAAGCTCTTAAATAAAAATCCAAAAAATGTAAGTTCACTCAAAAGTATTCCCTTTTTACCTATCGAGTTTTTTAAAAAATATCAAATATTATCTTGTCAGCAATTAGTTCAGAAGGTTTTTACAAGTAGTGGCACAACGGGTCAACAAACTAGTAAACATCACATCACTGACATCGAATTATATCAGAGGAATTTCTGTAAAATTTTTCAATCTCAATATGGTCCGATAGAAGATTACGCCATTTTAGCTTTATTGCCATCCTATCTTGAGCGTGAAGGTTCGTCTTTAATTTATATGGTTAATCATTTGATTAAAAATACAAGACATACAGATAGTGGTTTTTTTTTAGATGATTTTTTTCGTTTAAAAGAAACCTTATTAAAACTTGAAGCCAAAAAACAAAAAACCATACTTATTGGAGTTTCTTTTGCATTATTGGATTTTGTAGAAACTTATAATTTAAATCTAAATCATACTATAGTGATGGAAACTGGAGGTATGAAAGGTAGAAGAAAAGAAATTACTCGAGATGAATTGCACAAAAAACTTTCTAATGGTTTTGGTGTAGAACATATACATAGCGAATACGGTATGACAGAATTGCTATCTCAAGCCTACTCAAAAGCTGATGGGGTATTTGATTTACCACCTACAATGAAAGTTTTTATTAGAGATCCCGAAGACCCTTTGCATATTTTTGATAATTTCGAAAAAACAGGAGGCATAAACGTAATTGATTTAGCCAATATTAATTCCTGCGCCTTTATCGCCACTCAAGATTTAGGCCAAAGTGTTAAAAAAAATAAGCTAAAAATTATGGGACGCTTTGATTATAGCGATGTTAGGGGCTGTAACCTTTTAACGTTTAATTGAATAATTGTTAAATATATGTTAACATATGCAATTTTAATAACTTTCTCTCGTCTTAGTAAGTGCTAGGATGAAGTTTTTCATAATAGATTGGTTAGTTAATGCAAGACCCCGATTCTTTTGAGTCGGGGTTTTGTTATTTTATAACCTAACTAAGCTTCAAATTTCAACACATAGGTATTCTTTTTACCCTTATTGATTAATACGTATTTATCGTTAATTAAATCCTGAGAGGTCAATTGAAAATCTTTTCCCACTTTAACTTTATTGACGGCTATCGCGTTTTGTTTTAAAGCTCGAATAGCTTCTCCGTTTGATTTTAAAAAATCAGATTCAGCAACTAAAGCGTCTATAATATTTAAACCTGCATTTAATTTACTTATTGAAATTTGAGCTGTTGGCACGCCTTCAAAAATTTCATTAAAAGTTTGTTCATCTAAAGATTGCAAATCATCTAAAGTACTTTTACCAAACAAAATATTAGACGCTTTTTGAGCGAGTTCTAAGTCCTCTTGAGAATGAACTCTTTCTGTAACTTCTTCGGCTAAAGTTTTTTGTAACAATCTTTGATGCGGTGCCTCTTGATGTTGAGCTATTAAATTTAATATATCGTCTTTGGGTTTTGTACTAAATATTTTAATGTACTTCACTACATCTTCGTCGGAAGCATTGATCCAATATTGATAAAACTTAAACGGTGAAGTTTTTTTAGCATCTAACCACACATTACCACCTTCAGATTTTCCAAACTTAGAACCGTCAGCCTTAGTAATTAAAGGCGTTGTCATAGCAAAAGCTTCACCTTGACCTTTTCTTCTGATGAGCTCGGTACCTGTAACTATATTGCCCCATTGATCTGAACCGCCGAGTTGTAGTTTTACATCTTTATTTTTCCACAAATAATAAAAATCATAGCCTTGAACCAATTGGTATGAAAATTCTGTAAAAGAAAGTCCAGACTCCAACCGAGATTTTACAGAATCTTTAGACATCATATAGTTAACAGTAATATGTTTGCCTACGTCTCTAATAAATTCTAAAAAACCAAAAGATTTAAACCAATCATAATTATTGACGACTTCAGCGGCATTGTCTCCTTCAAAATCTAAAAATTTTTCAAGCTGCTTTTGAACGCTTTCTAAATTGTGCTGCAAGGTGTCTTCATCTAATAAATTTCGTTCGGCAGATTTGCCTGAAGGATCTCCAACCATACCCGTCGCACCACCAACCAATACAATTGGCTTATGCCCGCATTTCTGAAAATGCATTAAAGTCATAATTTGAACCAAATTACCAATATGAAGCGAATCTGCTGTGGGGTCAAATCCAATATATGCCGCAGTCATTTTTTTATTTAATGTCTCTTGTGTACCTGGCATCACATCGTGAACCATACCGCGCCACTTTGCCTCTTCTATGAAATCTTTAAGCATAAGATATTGTTTAGATTTTTTTTATTAAAGTTTGGCAAAGATATTATTTTCAAAAACTAATCTTTTGTGCATTTGCTTATATTTACCGAATGATTTTAATTTCTGGTGCTACAGGATTTCTCGGAACACATTTACTTAAAACACTGTGTTTTAATAATACAGAAAACATAAGGGCTTTATACCGAAGCGAAGATAAAAAAGATTACACCATAAATTTTTTAAAAACTCTGATCCCTGCTGAATTTCAAGATAAAATTAGTCAAATTGAATGGATTAAAACCGATATTTTAAACCTTATTGAATTAGAAAAAGCTTTTAAAAATATTAAATTTGTTTACCACTGTGCAGCCTGGGTTGGTAATTCGCCTCGTGATTACAATATGATGAGAAAAGTCAATATTGAAGGCACTGCCAATATGGTTAATATGGCAATAAGCCATAAAATTGAAAAGTTTTGTCACGTCAGTTCCGTAGCAGCTTTAGGACAATACACAGGTTCAAAAACTGTAGACGAACAAGCCCCGAGAGATTCTGAACGCTACTGTAGCAATTATAGCATTACAAAATTTGGTGCAGAAATAGAAGTTTGGCGAGCTTCGCAAGAAGGTTTAGATGTTGTTATTGTTAATCCTGGCGTGATTTTAGGATCAGGTTTTTTTGACTCTGGGAGTGGATTGATTTTTGATAAAGTTTTAAATAACTTTAAGTTTTATCCGCCTAAACAAACAGGTTTTGTATTTGTAGATGACGTCATTCAAGCGATGCTAAAACTGATGCAATCTGATATTAAAAACGAACGTTATATCTTAGTCGCTGAAAACACAAATTTTAAAATTGTGATGAAAAAAATAGCTGAAATTTTTGATTGCAAACCTCCAAAATACAAAGTTAATAAGCCACTTTTGTATTTACTTTGGACATTTCAAAATATCTTTAGTCTGTTTAAATCCCAAAAAACACAAGTTACATTGAACACGATAAGACAAATCTATTCAAAACGGATTTTTAGCAACAAAAAATCAATTCAAGATTTAGATTTAAACTATACTTCTTTGGACGTAGCTGTAAATCTTATATTTGAAGATTATAAAAAAATTAAAAATAATAACCTAAAAAAATGAGTCAAAAAGGAAAACTTTTCCTCATCCCTACTCGACTTGGCGACCAACCTCCGCTGGAAGTTTTACCACTTTCTATTCGAAAAAAAATTACAGATATCAATGCTTATATTGTTGAAAATGAAAAAGTAGCTCGCCGGTTTATCAAAAAAATTGTACCATCTAAAAGTCAAGACAAATTAGAAATTAATCTTCTTAACAAGTTTACCCAGGACATCGAAATTCCAGAGTTTTTAAAACCCTGTGAAGAAGGAGAAGATGTTGGCTTAATGACAGATGCGGGTTGTCCTGGCATAGCCGATCCAGGTTCAAAAGTGGTCAGTCTTGCACATCGTCAAAATATTCAAGTTGTTCCTTTAGTTGGTCCGTCTTCTATCATTTTAGCACTTATGGCAAGTGGTTTAAACGGGCAAAATTTTGCTTTTAATGGCTATTTACCTATTGAAAAAGCTGAATGCAAAAAACGCATCAAACAGCTTGAAAAACATGCCGAAATCAATAATCAAACTCAAATTTTTATAGAAACCCCATACCGAAATGCTCAGCTATTTGAAACTCTTTTAAAAACACTTAAACCTCAAACTCAACTCTGTGTAGCTGTGGATTTAACATTGACTTCCGAATATATTTTGACCAAAAGCGTTAAAGAATGGCAAACCGGAAATTCGGATTGGCACAAACGCCCAGCAATTTTTATTTTTCATCCCTGATTTTAAGATTTAATTATACATAAATCAAAGTATTACATTTCTCAGACGATTATATTTGTGGGCTTGATGAGTCAATACAAATTTTCCAAAACCTAATCTTAGGATGAAAATTATTTATTTTTTAATGCTAATTATTTTTGGCTTCACCAGTTTTTCTCAAGAAAAATACAGCATTAGTGGCAGTATAAAAGATATTGAAAATAACGAAACACTTCTTGGCGTCAATGTGATAGTCAAAGAACTTAATACGGGAACAGTTAGCAATGCTTATGGTTTTTACTCGATAACGCTTCCTGAAGGAAAATATACGCTGAACATTAGTTACTTGGGATTTAATACATTAACAGAAACTATTACACTTGACCGTGATATTAAAAAAGATTTTTTTCTTTCCCCATCTTCAGAACAACTAGATGAAATTACAATTACAGATGATTTTGAACAGCAAAACATCCGTAAACCAGAAATGAGTTTAAACCGCCTAAAACAATCTACAATAAAACAAATCCCTGTAGTATTTGGAGAGGCTGACGTTTTAAGATCTATTGTTCAACTTCCTGGCGTAACCAATGCTGGCGAAGGCTCGTCAGGATTTAATGTCCGCGGTGGTAGTGCTGATCAAAATTTAATATTATTAGACGAAGCTGTTATATTTAATTCATCACATTTATTTGGGTTATTTTCAGTCTTTAACCCAGAAGCTGTTAAGGATTTAAAACTCTATAAAGGCGGTATTCCAGCACAGTATGGCGGTCGTGTATCTTCTGTTTTAGACATCAAGCAAAAAGACGGCAACAACAAAGAATTTCAAGGTGAAGCAAGTATTGGTATTGTTTCAAGTAAACTTTTAGTAGAAGGACCTATTCAAAAAAATAAAAGCTCATTTTTAGTCAGTGGACGTTCTACTTATGCACATTTATTTCTAAAGTTAAGTGATAATCCCAACTCAGCTTATTTTTATGATTTTACAGCTAAGGGAAACTATATTTTTAATGATAAAAACAAACTGATGCTATCGAGTTATTTTGGTCGGGATTTCTTCTCTTTAGATGGTAGCTTCACAAATATTTACGGTAACAGCTTTGTCAACTTAAGGTGGAATCACGTATTTAATGAACAATTATTTAGTAATATGTCTATCATTGCTGGAGAATACATCTACGACTTAGATTTAGATTTTGCCGGATTTAACTTTAGAAGCGGCATTCAAAATCTAAATTTCAAGTACGACTTTAATCACTACATCTCTGATAAATTTCAACTAAATTATGGTTTAAACAGCTTTTACTACGTATTTAATCCTGGTAAAATAAAACCTACAGGAGAAGACTCAGGAATCACTGAAGATCAACTCACTAAAAAATATGCCATAGAACCCGCAATATTCTTGTCAGCAGAACATCAATTGACTGAAAACTTATCTGCAGAATATGGCCTGCGATGGAGTAGCTTTTTTCGTTTAGGTCAAGATGAATTAAATATTTATGAAAATAATTTGCCGTTAATTTACAATCAACAATTTGGAATTTACCAAAGAGCAGAGCCTATTGCTACACGTAACGACAGCCGTTCTGATGTCATTAAAACATACAATAATCTTGAACCACGCGCCTCTTTAGCTTACGCTTTTGATAATAATTCATCAGTCAAAGTTAGCTATAATAGAATGGCGCAATATCTACATTTGATATCCAATACCAATTCGCCAACACCCCTTGATGTCTGGGCACCAAGTGGTCCATATCTAAAGCCTCTTCAACTCGATCAATTTGCAGT
>JASMTR010000056.1:0-18314 GCA_041694175.1 Bacteroidales bacterium | reverse complement strand
CGTTTTGCGTAGCGACGTGTGTTTTTTTTGATTTCTGCTTTAGCTTCTTCAAGGCTTAACTTACCGTCAAAGAAATCAAACAATTCCTTATATCCAACAGTTTGTAAGGCGTTTAAATCTTTGTAATCATAAAGCGATTGAGCCTCTTCAAGCAAACCATCTTCAAACATATTATCGACACGTTGTTCTATTCTTTCATAAATAATAGTTCTATCTGCAGTTAAGCCAATTTTTATAGGTTTAAAATCTCGATTTGAAGTTTTGTTGGTATTTATGAATGAAGAATAGGGCTTAGATGTGCCAATACAAATTTCAAGAGCCCGTATTAATCGATGTGGGTTTTTTGTATCTACTGTTTTAAAATATTCAGGATCAAGGCGTTTTAATTGATCTTGAAGCGGATTTAATCCCTCGTTTTCAAAAGTAATATTAAGTTTTTTTCTAATGTTTGTATCCACTTTTGGAAAATGGTCTAAACCTTCTAATATCGCCTTTTGGTACAAACCACTACCACCTGTTAAGCATAGTATATTTTTACTTTGAAAAATTTTATCAATCTGCTTTAAAGCATCTTTTTCATAATCCCCAACGCTATAATTATCAAAAATGCTAAGGTGTTGAATAAAGTGGTGTTGAACTTGGGCAAGTTCCTTGTCAGTTGGCACTGCTGTACCAATGTTCATTTCTTTATAAAATTGTCTTGAATCGCAGGATATTATTTCGGTATCAAATGCTCTGGCAATTGAAATGCTCATCCGTGTTTTGCCTATAGCAGTCGGACCCATAATGCAGAGTAAGATTTTGTTTAAATCTGTCAAGATTTATTTTAATTCTTGATTTAAAAAGTTTTTAAGGTCTTTATTGGCACCAAAAAGCACTAAAACATCATTTTCCTTGACTATATTATCAGGGTCAGTTATGCCTTCAATTTTTTCATTGAGTTGAAAAGATTCGGTTTCTTTTTTGTTTTTAGCTTCTATAACGGTTAAGACTAAAATATTGAATTTTCTTCTCAAGTGCATTTCTCTAATAGACTGCCCAGCATATTTTTTTGGAATCTTAGCTTCAACAATTGAGAAATTCACTCCCAGTTCAAACGAATCTACAATATTTTGAAGCGACAGTTTTTTAGACCATTTTTCTGCAGATTCTTGTTCTGGTCTTACAATATCATCTACGCCAATGGCCGTTAATACCTTTTCGTGAAGTGGAGTAATTGATCGACTGATAATGCGTTTGGCATTCAAATTTTTAAATAGGGCAGTTGTCATCACATTAGCGCCTTCATCTTCACCAATAGCAATGATGACAATATCTGTATTACTAATAGGAAGACCACTGACAGTATTTTCATCTGTAGCATCCATTCTTATAGTATGGGTGATTTTTTCTTTATAATATTCTACCTTTTCAAGACTATCATCTATCGCAATAACTTCGTTTTTATTTTCAGTAAGCTTTTGCGCTAAAGACGCCCCAAAATTCCCAAGACCTACTATGATATATTTCATAACCTATTCATTTTAAGTGATTATAATTTCTTCTTTAGGGTAATTGTAATTTTTCTTCATTACTTTTTTAACTAAAGCAACAATAAGTGTAAGCATACTGACTCGCCCGATAAACATAGTGAATATAATCACAATTTTACTTGCAGAGCTTAAGCTTGAAGTAATACCTAAACTCAAGCCAACTGTACTATAGGCTGAAAAAGTTTCAAATACTACATCTAAAAGATTTAGTTCAGGATTGAATACTGAAATCAATAATATGCTTAGTCCTATTACAAACAAAGATAAAACGATAATAGCAAAAGCCCTATTGATTGAAACTTGACTAATCTCGCGTCTATAAACTTCTAACTTATCTTTACCTTTTGCTAAATTAAAAATGTTAAGTATGGCTACGGCTACGGTTGAGGTTTTAATACCACCACCAGTAGAAGAAGGTGAAGCCCCAATCCACATCAAAAGTATGGTAAATAATACACTCGGCACCGCCAATTCTGTCATATCTATGGTGTTAAATCCAGCTGTCCTTGGAGTTGCCGCTGTAAATAAAGCATTCACAAGTTTTCCTTTTAAGTCTAAGTGTGCTAAAACGCCTTCATACTCTACCAAAATAAAAAAGACAAAAGCCCCTAAAGTTATTATTCCTGTGGTAATGAGATTTATCCTGCTATTGATATTCATTAGCCAAGGTCTGTGTTTAATGCGTTTTTTAAAATCAAATAGCTTTAAAATTTTATTTTTTAAATAAGAAACAATGTTAGCAACAATTGGAAAGCCTAAACCACCAAATATAAAAGTTAAAACTACAGCAGCTTGCAACCCATAATTGAACCTAAACCCAGTTTCGTAAAGACTGTTGCTAAGTGTTGAAAAGCCAGCATTACAAAACGCCGAAACCGAATGAAAAATAGAAAAGAAAACCTGTTCTCCAAAATTATTAAAGCTTGAAGCATCTAGACTAAAATAAATAAATACCGCTGAAACAGCCTCGATGAAAAAAGTGATTCCTATGATATATTTTAAGGTACCAAAAACAGCATTAACTTTATTACTTTGAGTGATTTCACTGAGCATTAATTGACTCTCATAAGACGATCCGCTCTTAAAAAAATAGCTAAAATAACTGGCAATGGTCAAGATACCTAAACCACCAATTTGTATCAAAACCATAATAATACCTTGACCAAATGGCGTAAAAAATGTACTGGTATCAACCACGATTAAACCTGTTACACAAACTGCACTTGTTGAAGTAAATAGTGCATCAATAAAGCTGATTTCGGTGTAAGTTGCTTTTGGTAGCATTAAAGCTAAAGTGCCAAATAAAATAATTAAAATAAAACTGAGGATAAATATTTGAGAAGGATCAAGTTTTGTTTTAGAATATTTGAAATTTAGGTTGGAAAGATATCGAACTAAGCCTACAAAAATGACTATTTCTAACCAATGATAAGTTTCAAAAAAACTAACTTCAATAACCTTAAATTGATTGAGCAGTAAAAAGATTGAAAATAGGAAGAATAAAATGTCAAATATTAAAACTTTAAAACCTGTTACTTTTTGATTTAATAAATACTCAAATATCAAAACTGATAAATTAAAAACAATCGTAATGGTAAAAAAGTTGATTAAAAACTGATTTTCAAAATCGGTATGGCTGAAACCAAAATCAAAAAGAATAAGTAAAGTAGCTAGGATACTTAAACCAATATTTATTTTTTTTAAGTTTACGAATATTGAAGATAAATTCATAAATCTATCAATTTAAATCGATTAGGATGCTTTCTCATATAGCTTTGAACAATATGTTTGGCATCGCGCTGATGTTTAATTTGGGTTAATATTCGTTCTAAAATGTCCTGATTTGTAATTTGTAAATTTAATTCAAAATATCCATAACCTACAATTTCACCATCTTTTATATATACCAAAGATTTTTCTCCTGGTTCTCTTCCCTTTGTGATCAGTAAAAAACTTTTGTTTTCAAAACTATAACGAGCTATGCATTCTACTGCTCTTATATTATAGTCTTCAGCTTTTTCTTTGCCTAAACAAGCCCCACGACAAGTTTTAATACCATAGTTAAAACAGCTTTTTTGACGATTGCCGAGACTGGTTTTATTTAAGCAAAGCTCGTACCTATCAACAATTTGTTCTAAAAAACTTTTAGCCGATTTTAAATTTGAAAATGTTGTTAAAGCTTTTAATTTATCGTTGACAGGTTTAACTTTAAAATTGATATAACCTTTGCTGTCTTTATTAAAATAAACACCGTGAGTAAATTGAGTTTTGGTAAAGGCGCGATTAAATTCAGGTTGAAGAGTTTTGATATACTCGTTTTCTTTTAGAAGGGCAATGAGTTCATTACCAGTAACATCAAACTGAACATCTTCGGTCAATTGCTGGATGGATTTCGATTTTGGATTGTCTTTGGTAAAATGTTGGTTGATACGTTTTCTGATGTTTTTGCTTTTTCCAACATAAAGAGGATTTTTATCTTTATCATAAAAAAAATAAACCCCAGTTTCTTGTGGTAAAGTGTCTAAAAAGTTAAGCAGTTTGGTGTCAACTTGTTTTTTAGGCTTTAGACGAATGTAGTTTTTTAAAACGCTTTTATCTTGGTCTTTGTTGAGCAAGAGTTTGAGCAATTTTACCGTAGCCTGAGCATCACCTTCTGCGCGATGTCTTCCAGCTAAAGGAATGCCAAGTGATTTTGTAAGCTTTCCCAAACTGTAAGATGGCATATCAGGAATCAGTCTTTTAGACAGTTCAACGGTACAGAGCGATTGTCTTTGATAGTCATAACCCAAACGTTTAAATTCTGTGCGTATAATACGATAATCAAACTTGGCATTATGTGCCACGATAATACAATCTTCTGTAATTTCAATAATGCGTTTTGCCACCTCGTGAAATTTTGGTGCATACCGCAGCATCTCTTGATTGATCCCTGTAAGTTTGACCACAAAGGCTTGTATTTTCCGTTCAGGATTAATAAGGCTACAAAATTTATCAACTACTTCGTGACCATCAAATTTATAGATAGCGATTTCAGTAATACCTTCTTCGTTGTATTTTCCTCCTGTGGATTCTATGTCTATTACAGCGTAAATCTAATACTCGTTTAAGATGATAAAATATTTTTGGCAAAGCTAAAGTGAAAAAAGCAAATTAAGAATGCATATTCAGATTATTTGGAAAAATGTATAACGAGAAGTTGAGCTATTTACTGTTAGTTTTATTTCCAACAAAGTAATAAATTTGACACATGCGTTTGCTTAATATTAGTAATGACTCATTAACTCTGCGAACTTCAAGGCTCCCGAATAGTCGAGACAAGTTTTGCGGTTATTTATATTCACCGCGGAGTCACAATGAACTTAAAGATTTATGATTAATAAAAACAAAAATAATTAATGGTTAAAAGATTGAACATATTGGTAAACGTCTAAGTCACTAAATAATTATATTCGTGTTTAGGAGTAGGTTAGTTCCATTCATCTCTTAGTTCTTTCTGTATTTCCATTGGTGATTTTGAAGGGAGTAAGTTTATTTTACCAATTATCATAATCTCTCTTCCCAAATATTTTACTGCCTATTCTTAACATATTAGTGCGGTGCTCAAGTGCCAACTCGTAGTCGCCACTCATTCCCATCGATAAGGTGGTAAAGTGATATTGGTTTTTTAAGTCAAAATACAAACTTTCAAGCTGTGAAAATTCGCGATGAATTTGTTGCTCATCATCTGTAAAAGTTGCCATTCCCATTAAACCGACAATTTTGACATTTTCAAAATTTTGAAGAGCGTCACTTTTTAAAATATTGAGCAAATCATCTTTGTCCAATCCAAATTTTGAGTCTTCTTCAGCGATTTTCAACTGCAATAAACACTGGATAACACGGTCTTCATTTTTTGCACGTTTGTTGATTTCTTTGAGTAATTTTAGGCTATCTACGGCGTGAATTAAATGCACGTATTTGGCCATATATTTTACTTTATTTCGCTGTACGTGACCAATCATATGCCAACGGATATCTTTTGGAAGGGCTTCATATTTGTCGGTCATATCTTGGATTTTGTTTTCTCCAAAATCTCTATGACCAATTTCATAAGCTTCTAAAATGTCTTCATTTGGTTTTGTTTTAGATACTGCTACCAAAGTGATTTTATCGACTAATTTGTCTTTTATAGTCTTTAAATTTTCTTTTATTTCTGCCATTTTCATTTGGTATTAAAATTCATAAATCGTTACACCGCTTCTCAGTTTAGGGTCAATGTAAGTGGTTTTGGGCGGCATCACCAAGCCTTCATTAGCTATATTTTTGATTTCATCAATTGTTGGAGGCAACATTCCAAAGCCAACGGCGTATTGTTTTTGATCAATAGCACTTTTGACATACGCCATATCTTTTTGTCCTTTGACATAATCTATGCGATTATCATTTTTTAAATCTGTTATGTTTAAAATAGGTTTTAAAATTGTTTTATAAAGAATTTGTGCATCCAATTGCTCTAAAGCGTTTTCAAATTGATATTGAGATTTTCTCAAATAAAGTGAATAAAACTCACCATCTAAATACATACTAAAATGGTGTTTATTATGAGGTTTGTAATAAGTTTCTCCACGATTTTCAATTTTAAAATGTTCATCGAGCTTAATCAAAAATTCGTCTTTATCTAAATCGTTCAAATCAGTAATCAGACGGTTAAATTCGTGTATAGCAAGTTGGTTTTCAGAAATGAGATAACTCATAAAATAGTTGTAGTCTTCATCGCCATTGTGAGCGTCATTGTCTTGAGCTAAATTTTGAGCTAAAAGTGCAGATGATGCACAACGGTGATGGCCGTCAGCAATGTAAATGTTTTGCATTTTAGCAAATACGTCTTCTATGTTTTTAATATCATCTTTGTCGCTAATCAACCATAAATAGTGCGTTTCTCGAGAAGTTGTGGTAAATTCATATTCCGCACGTTCGGAACAATATTTTTTAATTATTTCATTGATAGAATCTTGTTTTGGATAGGTCAATAAAACTGGGTCAGCATTAAATCTTACAGTTTTTAAATATTCAGAAAATGTCTCTTCACGTTCAAGAATAGTGTCTTCGTGTTTTTTAATTTTACCATCAATATAATCTTGACAACTTGATTTGGCTACAAGACCAGTAAAAACTTGTTCGTTGCGATAGACAATTTGATGAATGTAAAACTGGGGTTGGTCATCTTTAATAAAGATACCATCCTCTTTAAATTCTTGAAATCGGTTTTTAACCAGTCCAAAGCGTTTTTTTCCAGAAACTTCCTTTTGGTATTTGTAACCAGGATTGACAATATGCAAGAATGAAAATGGATTATGGTCAAGTCGAGCTTCACGTTCTTTTTTTGAATAAGTCTCGTAAGCTCTGGATGCTATTAAACTGACTTTATCTCGTGTTGGTCGCGTGGCTCTGAAAGCTTTGACAATAGGCATATGTTAAGACGTAAATTGAGCAGAAACTTTTTCAGCTTTTCGGCTTTCGCTATAATCGTAGAAACCTTCGCCAGATTTTACGCCGAGTTTACCTGCTCTTACCATATTGACCAAAAGAGGACAAGGTGCATATTTTGGGTTTTTAAAACCTTCATACATCACTTCAAGAATAGAATGGCAAACGTCAAGGCCAATAAAATCTGCTAATTGTAACGGTCCCATTGGGTGTGCCATACCGAGTTTCATTACGGTATCAATTTCTTCAACGCCAGCCACATTGTTGTATAAAGTTTCAATGGCTTCATTAATCATTGGCATTAAAATACGATTGGCGACAAAGCCTGGATAGTCGTTGACTTCTGTCGGTACTTTTTTAAGATTTTTAGACAACTCCAAAACGGTGTTTGTTGTTTCATCTGAAGTATTGTAGCCTCTAATGACTTCAACTAATTTCATAATAGGCACTGGATTCATAAAGTGCATCCCAATGACTTGTTCAGGCCGTTGTGTTACTGCAGCAATTTTTGTTATAGGAATGGAGCTGGTGTTAGTTGCCAGAATGGTATCTTCTGGACAGATTTTATCTAATTTTCTAAAGAGTTCTAATTTTATCTTTTCCTTTTCAGTGGCTGCTTCAACAACTAAGCCTGCGTATTCTGCGCCTTTTTCTAAATCGGTATAAGTGTTGATATTGTCTAAAGTCTCTTTTTTCTGGGCTTCTGTGATTTTGTCTTTAGCTACCATTCTATCTAAATTTTTAGTAATGGTTGCTACGCCTTTATCAAGGCTATTTTGAGAGATATCAATTAAACTGACTTTGTATCCAAATTGTGCAAATGTATGAGCAATGCCATTGCCCATTGTTCCAGCACCGATGACGGCTATATTTTTCATAAGTATATGTATTTTAATTTAAAAATTATCAATTACAGATTTAGCCACTTTTAAGGCGTTTGCCGCTTGTCTAAAAGTAACTTGAGTAGGTTTATTGTCGTTTATGGCTCTTGCAAAACTCTCTAACTCTTCAAGAATAGCGTTATTTTCTTCTACTTTAGGGTTATCAAAATAGATTTGTTTTTTAACACCTTCAGCATTTTGAAGAATCATATCAAAATCTCCTGGTGTTTTTGGGGCATCTTTCATTTTAACAACTTCAGATTTTTTTTCTAAAAAGTCCACAGATATGTAGGCGTCTTTTTGAAAGAATCTTGCCTTTCGCATATTTTTTAAAGAAATCCGACTTGCAGTGAGATTAGCCACACAACCATTTTCAAATTGAATACGAGCATTGGCAATATCTGGTGTCTCACTGATGACCGAAACACCACTGGCATTGATGGATTTCACTTCAGAATCGACAACGCTTAAAATGGCATCAATATCGTGAATCATCAAGTCTAAAACCACGGGAACATCTGTGCCGCGAGGGTTAAATTCTGCCAAACGATGCGCTTCAATAAACATCGGGTTTTTTATCTTTGGTGCACTGGCGATAAATGCTGGATTAAAGCGCTCCACGTGACCCACTTGACCTTTGACTTGGTGCTTGTCAAGCAATTTTATTAAAGCTTCGGCTTCTTCAACAGTGTTGGTGATGGGTTTTTCAATAAAGGTATGTTTACCTGCTTCAATGGCTTGCTTGGCCATTTCAAAATGTGATAAAGTTGGTGTGACAATATCAATCACATCTACATCGTTTAACAAGTTTTGGTAATTGTCATAAAACTTATAGCCATTGTCTTGGCTTATGGTTTTAGCATAAGTTTTATCCTTATCATAAAAACCGACAAGCTCATAAGCTTCTGAAGCTTGAGCTAATCTTAAATGAATTTTTCCCAAATGACCTGCGCCAACTACACCTATTTTCAGCATATTAAAATTTTTATCAAAAATAACATTTCTTTTTTGAATTTAGATTGATGATTGTAAAGCTTTAGGATAATGATGAGAAAGTATCAGTTAAGCTTAGGTTTTCGTTATAATTTGGATATGATACGTATTTGGTGTAAATTTACATCAAAAACAAAATTATGGCAAGACAAAGCATAACATTTACAATCCCTAATGATAAATGGCTCAAGTCTCAGGTAGAGAGTAATGAATATTCAAGTAAAAGTGAATTGGTTAATGACTTGGTTAGACAAGCAAGAAAGCAACAAGTTCAAATTGATTGGGTTCGTGCAAAACTTGATAAAGCCGAAAATAGCGGATTTACGGATGAGCGGAGTAGTGAAATTTTAGCTCAATCAAAGTCTTTGCTCAATGGCTAAATACCGATTGAGTAAGGAAGCTAAAAATGATTTGATTAGAATTCACCAATACGGTGTGAAAAATTTCGGTATGACTCAAGCGGATAAATATTTCAATTCATTTTTTGATTATTTTGATATTATCGCTGAACAGCCATTTTCTTTTGAATCGGTAAATTATATAAAAGAGGGTTATAGACGTTGCGTGTGCGGTGTTGATAGTATTTATTACAAAATCAATGAAAATATGGTAGAAATAATGGCAATTGTTGGAAGACAAGATTTGAATGAAAAACTATAAACAATAAGTTGATTTTGAAATTAACAACGCTAAAAAAATAATTAGCATACGAATACGATAGTATCTCTGATGAAGTTATTTGGACTATTATTATACGCGAATTACCAGAATTAAGAAATGAAATACAAAGTTTCCTGAAAAAGTAGAAGTAATTAAAAATCAATCAGAGATATTTCCCAAACCTTTGTCTTAGCCCCGATTGGAGCGGCAGCTTGTGCAGGCTTTTGTTATTTTTTGTGGGCGAGGCGGGGCGACCAACGGAAGCCACGAAACGCACAGACAAAAAAAACAAAAGACCAACAACTATAGCGGAAAGCGGGTGACTGACTTGTGCAAAAATGACCACACTTTTTTTGCTCCAAAAAATCAAGCTTAATTAGTTTTTCAAAATACTGTATTTACTTACATTTACGTTTTAATTTTTTCATTTGAAAGATACTTTTAAACAACAAGGCAAGCGTAAACAACTCGTTGAAAAACTCAAGGATAAAGGAATTAAAGACAAGAGGGTTTTGGAGGCGATAAATCGTATTCCGAGGCATTTGTTTATGGATAGCAGTTTTGAGGATTTTGCTTATCAAGATAAGGCTTTTCCGATTGCTGAAGGCCAGACGATTTCGCAACCTTTTACGGTGGCGTTTCAAACCGAATTGATGCAGGTAGAAAAAGGCGATAAGGTTTTGGAAATTGGCACAGGAAGTGGCTACCAAACTGCTGTGCTTTGTGAAATTGGCGCACAGGTTTACAGTATTGAACGACAACAAAAACTGTTTAAAACAACTAAACGCTTTTTAGAGAAATTAGGTTATCGACCGAAATATTTGAGTTTTGGTGATGGCTATAAGGGTCTTGCTGATTATGCGCCTTTTGATAAAATTATTGTCACCGCTGGAGCGCCTTTTGTGCCTAAACCCTTGATGGCTCAATTGAAAATTGGCGGCCGTTTGGTGATTCCTGTTGGCGAAGACCCGCAAATTATGACTTTGTTTGTGAGAACAGCCAAAGATAAATTTGATAAACATACTTATGGTGAATTTAGGTTTGTGCCGTTGTTGGAAAATAAAAATTAATGTTATGAATTCATACCTATTCAGACTTTATATATTCTGCTTGGTTGGGCTATTGATGTCTTGCCAAAATCAACCGGAACTGGTTAAAATTAAAGGTCAACAAATGGCTATTGATTCTAATTTAACTAAAGAAAATTCTCTTGATGAATATATCGAGCCCTACAGAAATGCCATTCAAGAAGAAATGAATAGACCTTTGAGTTATACGAACAAAGCAATGTTTAAGTCTGATAACCCTTTAAATACTGCTATCGGGAATATGATGGCTGATGCAGTTTTTGAAATGGCAAATCCTATTTTTAAGAGTCGCCATAAAGACTCAATTGATGGGGTTTTGTTGAATTACGGCGGTATTCGCTCGGGAATTAATCAAGGTGTGATAAGCACTCGAACGGCATACAATATAATGCCTTTTGAAAATATGGTGGTGGTTGCTGAATTAGATGCTGAATCAATCAAAGCAATGATAAATTATTTAGCCAAAAATCAAGTTGCTCATCCAATTTCGAATATACAATTGCGTATAAAAAACAATAGTGAAATTTTAGATTTTAAGATTAATGGCAAACCTATCAATGATGATAAAACATACTTAATAGCAACGTCTGACTATTTGTTGCAAGGTGGAGATAATATGAATTTTTTTAAAAACGCTAAACAGGTTTATAGCCTTGATTACAAATTGAGAAACCTTTTTATAGACTACTTTATAAAGCACGACACTATTTCTGCAACAGCCGACCAGCGTTTTATTAAAATCAAATAGTATGAAACGGAGAACATTTATAAACCAAACTATAAAAGTTAGTAGTCTTGTTGGATTGAGCAGTATGGTCAATCCTATGATTTGGAAAAAATCTTACGATAAACACATCACGATTTTACACACCAACGACGTGCATAGCCATATTGACCCATTTCCAAATAATCATCGTAAATTTCCTAATAGAGGTGGTGTGAGTCGGCGATATAGTCTTGTTCAGCAGATAAAAGCAGAAAATCCCAATACGCTACTTCTCGATGCTGGTGATGCTTTTCAAGGAACGCCTTATTTTAATTTTTATGGTGGCGAATTAGAATATAAATTGATGTCAAAAATGGGTTACCACGCATCAACTATTGGCAATCACGAATTTGATAATGGCATTGACAATATAACAGCTCAACTGCAACACGCTAAATTTGATTTGCTTAATGCCAATTACGATGTGTCAAACACGTCTTTAAATGGTTTGGTGAAACCTTATCAAATTTATGAAGTAGACGGTATATCAATAGGCGTTTTTGGACTCGGTATTGAGTTGGAAGGTTTGGTGTCTAAAAACCTTTACGGTGAAACGAAATATCTTAACCCTATTGAATTTGCTCAAGACCAAGTTAAAATTTTAAAACAAGAACACCAATGCGATTTGGTAATTTGTCTGTCTCATTTGGGTTATCAATACCAATCAGATAAAATAAGTGATATTCAATTGGCCAAAAACACGAAAGATATTGATTTAATTATTGGTGGCCACACACATACATTTTTAGAACGTCCAACTAAAGTAATCAATCAAGGAGGGAAATATACGCTCATCAATCAAGTAGGTTGGGCAGGTTTAAATTTAGGTAGAATAGATTTTTACTTTAGCAACAAACAAGGAAATGGAGTGAAAGATGTGGTTATTGAAGTCTAACACTCAAAAATAAAATCTTACTTTTGCACTATGCAAAATGAAACTATTCAAAAGCTCAACACTTTAATTCAATCGCCTAAAAATATTGTTGTCATCGGTCACAAAAATCCTGATGGTGATGCCGTTGGGAGTTGTATGGCTTGGGGTTTGTTTTTAAAAAAACTCAATCATAATGTTGAGGTAGTAATGCCCAATAATTATCCTGAATTTTTAAATTGGGTGCCACATCAAGATGAAATCCTGACGTATTCTAATGATAAAGAAAACACAAAAAAAGCAATCACAAACGCAGATATAGTTTTCACTTTAGATTTTAATCATTTATCTCGAGTAGGTGAGGAGCTGCAAAAAGATTTAGAAACCGTTGATGCCTCATTTGTAATGATAGACCATCATCAAGAGCCTGATGTTTATGCTGAGGTGACTATTTCACATCCTGAATATGGCTCAACCGCAGAATTGGTTTTTGAATGTATTGACCGTTTAAATTCTACTGATTTAATCGATAAAAACATAGCAAGTTGTTTATATCTCGGCATTATGACCGATACAGGTTCGTTTAAATTTCCATCGACCACTTCGAGAACACATCAAATTGCTGCGGAATTGATTGATAAAGGAGCTGTTGCACATCAAATTCAGCAACAAACTTTTGATGCTAATTCTTACAGCAGACTTAAACTTTTAGGACAAGCTATGCAAAATTTAGAATATTTAGAAGATTTTGGTGTAGCATTCATACATCTGAGTCAAAAAGAATTAGAAGACAATCATTTTAGAAAAGGTGATACTGAAGGATTTGTCAATTACGGTTTGTCAATTAAAAATGCAGTATTAGCTGCTATATTTAAAGAAGATACTCAACAGAATATCATTAAAATTTCGTTCCGCTCAAAAGGAAGTTTTGATGTCAATCAATTTGCAAGACAGCATTTTGAAGGTGGCGGTCACAAAAATGCAGCAGGAGGTAAAAGTGAACTTGGACTTGATGCAACAATCAAAAAATTTGTAAGTTTACTACCAGATTATAAAACCCAATTGAATGCAGCGGTTTAAGATTATTTTTAGCCTATTATCTTTGATTTTTTTGGCGGCTTGTCATCAACCCCAACCAAGGAAACCAGTGAGTTATCAAAGTGGTTCTTTTTTGGATGAATCCCTAAAACGCAATCAAGCTTTGCTTAGAGCTGAAGAAAAGGCGATTTTTAAAATCATTGAAAACGATAGCTCTAATACTTACTTCAATTCTTCTGACGGATTTTGGTATCATTACATTCAAAAAAATACCAACGACACCATAACACCACAATTTGGAGATCAAGTCACGTTTACCTATAATTTAAGGACATTTGCAGAAGATACCATTTATACGATGGATGAAATTGGTCAAAGAAAATATCTAATGGATCAACAACGTTTAATGACAGGTCTTCGTGAAGGTCTCAAAATAATGAAGGCTGGCGAACAAGTCACTTTTTTATTTCCGTCATCTCGAGCCTATGGGTTTTATGGAGATAAAAATAGAATAGGTTCAGACGTGCCATTAAAAGCAACTGTAAAACTAAAATCGATAAAACAAACAGAACAATGAAAACACTTTCTAAACTACTTTTATTAACCTTAATTATTCCGATTATGTCTTGTCAAGAAGAATACAGCAATTTAGACGATGGTCTTTATGCTAAATTTGACACCAATTACGGCGAATTTATTGCCCAACTCTATCACGAAAAAGCCCCGATGACAGTTGGTAATTTTATATCTCTCGCAGAAGGTAACAACCCTAAAGCCAAAGAAAAATACCAAGGGGTGAAGTTTTTTGATTCATTGACTTTTCACCGTATTATAGATGGATTTATGATTCAAGGCGGCGATCCACTTGGCACAGGTCAAGGCGATCCCGGCTATAAATTTCCAGATGAAATCACAGAACTTGGACACGATACTATTGGTGTGCTATCAATGGCCAATAGTGGTCCAAACACTAACGGAAGCCAATTTTTTATTACGCTTCAGCCTCGACCTCAACTTAATGGTTCGTATTCAGTTTTTGGTCAAATTGTAGAAGGTCAACCTATAGTAGATTCTATCGGTAAGGTAGAAACTGATAAGCGTAACAAACCAGAAGAAGATGTGAGAATAAACACCGTAGAAATTATTAGAAAAGGTCAAGAGGCCAAAAAATTTGATGCAGTAAAAGCCTTTGAAAATGGCATTGCCGAATTTGAAGAAGCTCAAGCTAAAAAACAAGAGGAAATCAATAACACGATTAATTCAAAGTTTGACAATCTCCAAGAAACCGATTCAGGTTTAAGATATGTCATTACAGAAGAAAATCCTGATGGTGAACAGCCACAAGTTGGCGATAATGTTAGTGTGCATTACGAAGGAAGATTAATAGACGGTACTGTTTTCGATTCTTCTTTTAAAAGAAATAAGCCTATTGAGTTTCCACTTGGTCAACGCCGAGTAATAGCTGGTTGGGATGAAGGTATTGCACTTATGAAAAAAGGTGAAAAAGCAACTTTGGTTATTCCACCAGATTTAGGTTACGGACCAAGAGGTGCTGGAGGCGTTATTCCGCCAAATGCCTACTTAATCTTTGATGTCGAGTTAGTCGATATCAAATAAAATGAGAATAAAACCACTCACAATAAGCTACAATATTCATTTATTGAATGTTGTAGCTTTTTTTATGATTTTTAATTTAATCGGTTGCAAAACAGCAAAAGTAGATGTATCTGCGCCTTATCAAGTTGAATTTTTAGATGAATTTATTTTAAAACAAAAATCTATTGAGAATACAGAAATTGGAGGTCTATCTGGAATTGATTTTAACGGTAAATATTTTGTTTTAATTTCCGATAAATCTACAAATCCTGATATTTTTAAAGTTGATATTAACATCAAAAATCAAAAAATTCAATCTGTTGAATTTGAAAAGGTTTTAACGATTATTTGTAATGATATTAAGCGATTTGATACAGAAAGTATAAGATTTTTACCTAAGAGTTCTGGCTATCTCATTTCAACTGAAGGAGCTATCAATTCTAATATAAACGCTCAAATTTTAGAAGTTGACCAACAAGGTCAATGTCAAAAGAAATATGACTTACCAAAACATTTTGATGTAGGTTATTCAAACAAACCAAGACATAATGGTGTTTTAGAAGGATTAAGTCTCGACTATCATAAACAAGGCTTTTGGATGGTTAATGAAGTGCCTTTAACTGGGGACGGTAAAAAACCAAAATTATACAATACCTTTTCGCCAATAAGATTAACCCATTATAATTTAGGTAATTCCCAACCTGATATTCAATATAGCTATGACTTAGAGCGTTTGATTAAAATTCCCTTTTTACCGTTTGGACTTAACGGGGCTACCGAAATTTTACAAATAGACAAAACTCATATTTTATTAATAGAACGTTCATTTTCTGCAGGCCACGGTTCAAAAGGGAATCGAGTAAAGTTGTTTTTAGTCGATATGTCATCGGCTGAAAATACTTTAAACAAAACCAATTTAAAGAAGTATAAAGGCAAAATGCTTTCAAAAACCTTGGTTTTCGATTCTAAATTGATTAAAAACCAATTAGAATTTGGCTTTATTGACAATATTGAAGGTATAAGTTTTGGACCAGATTTACCAAATGGAAATAAAAGTTTAATTTTGATGAGTGACAATAATTATAATGCTTTGGGAAAACAGCTCAATCAGTTTATATTACTCGAACTTATAAAATCTTACTAATGAATAATACCAAGTATTTGTTTGCTTTTTTAATTGTTGTATGCTTTGCCTGTCAAGGTGATAAAAAGAAAGTTAGACAACTCGATATTCCTTCTGGAGAAACCCCAAAAGAAACAACCTACTATTTAATTCGACACGCAGAAAAGATTAGAAATAATTCTTCTGAAGAAAATCCAGAGCTCAGTGATAAGGGTTTTGAACGTAGTAAATATTGGGGAGAATATTTTGAGGATAAAAATCTGGAAATGTTTTATACCACAGATTTTATGCGAACATTTCAAACTATGATTCCTATTGTATATCCTTACAAAGACCAAATCCAGTTTTATGAAACGAAAGACACCTTGTTTACTGAGGAATTTTGGACAAAAACCTATGGTAAAAAAACTATTATTGTAGGTCACAGTAACACAACACCACAGTTTGTCAATGAAATAATCGGACAGGAAAAATACAAAACCATTCCAGATACTGTTAATCACAGACTTTACAAAGTTAAGATTGATAAAGATGGCTTTATAGCTCAAGATACATTCGTCAATATTTTACTTAAATAATGATTTTTGAGGTTTTACTTTTTTGTTTTGTTTTAGTGTCAACATTGCATTTTTGGCCATTTCAGCATTGGCTGTTTCGAAATGTTGCTTTTGCTAAAATTCAATTGAGTGTTATCCAAACTATTGTCATCATTATACTTGCTCTACAATTTTCATATTTAAGTGACATTAGTAAAATAGTCAGTGCTATAATTGTTTTGACTTGGCTTCATAATTTGTCTATACTTTTGCCCTATACGCCAATTTATCCAAAAGAAAGTCGAAAACTCCAGACTTCTAAACAGGTAATAAGTTTTTTGTCTGTTAATGTTTATCAATATAATCAAAAGTATGATTTGTTAATAGATTTAATTAAACATCTCAAGCCAGATATATTGCTGACTATGGAAAGCGATAAAAATTGGGAAAAAGCCTTAGAAGAAGTAGAAGATTTATTTCAGTATGCTAAAAAAGTACCACAAGACAATACTTATGGCATACATTTTTACACCAAACTCAAAGCAAAATCAATACAAATCAATTATTTTGTTGCTGAAGATTTACCGAGTATTGAAGCGGATTTAATATCAAAAAATGGAGATGAATTCACATTTTTTGGCGTTCATCCACCACCGCCAAGCCCAACGGAAGAAGAAACTTCAAAAGAAAGAGATGCGGATATTTTAGCTTTAGGGAAAAAAATTAAAACCTTGGAAAAACCCTGTTTAGTCGTTGGTGATTTTAATAATGTGGCTTGGTCAAGGTCTTCAAAATTGTTTAAAAAAATGACTCAACTGCTTGACCCCAGAATTGGACGTGGTTTTATCTCTACATTTCACGCTAAATACCTGTTTTTTAGATTTCCCATTGATTTGATATTTCATTCCAAATCTATTTATGTTCAAAAATTAAAAACAGAAAAACACATCAATTCAGACCATTTCCCTTTATATGGTGAATTTGTTATTAACCATAAAGCCGAAGTGCAAAAAACTGAGATAGAAAAACCATCAAATGGGGAAAAAGAAAGTATAGATGAAATGATAAAAAAAGGTAAAGCGGTTGAATCTGAGAATAGATAAATGTTGCAATTTTGAGTAATTTGTCTGAATAATCTATAAAATTTAGAGTTTTACAAATAGGTTTTGTGATATTAGCCTAAAATGTTAAAATTCAAATAATTTGATACTGTAAAATTATTTTAATATAAAAACTTCAAAATGTTAATAACACTCGACACTCGACACTCGACACTCGACTTCGAGATTAATATTTTACTTCTCTAAACCTTTTGAATTTACATAGCTTAAAATTTAGGATTTCAAATGATTTTAAAAATTAAGTTTAACTAAAATATTTTAACTATGTATAATTTAATAAAATTTCCACTACTATTTTTTACTTTGAGTTTTTTTCTTGTTAGCTGTACTTCAGAAGAAGTCGGTCAAGATTTAAATGAATCACCAATGGATGAAATAAGCTTTGCTAATAGGGTTGATTTGCCAAATATAACTACTTATTTAGAAAACAAATATCCAAACGGCTATTCATTTGGTTATGAAAGAACATTTGAAGAGGACGGTGATACGTTTGTTGTCAAAGAAGTGTTTGCCAATGGAGCCACAAAAGTTTCAGGCTTCGTGAACTTAACTAATGGTGATTTCACACAATATTTAGAATTACAAAGCACACGTGATATGATTTTGATAGATGATTTTGTTGATGATAAGTTTTATGAATTTG
>JASMTR010000055.1:0-67623 GCA_041694175.1 Bacteroidales bacterium | reverse complement strand
AGTGGTTGGTATGATAATTGTAAATAATCCACAAGAAGAAACAGTTTTAGTAGTTTCTGAAAATGGTTATGGTAAACGTACTTTTATAGATGACCCTGAAACTGGCGAACAAATTTACAGGTTGACCAATCGTGGTGGGAAAGGCGTTAAAACTATTTCAATTACAGAAAAAACAGGACATTTAGTATCTTTAAAAACGGTTACAGACCAAGATGATTTGATGATCATTAAAAAATCAGGGGTCGCGATAAGAATGTCTATGGATGAATTGAGAACTATGGGTAGAGCCACTCAAGGCGTGAAACTCATCAATTTAAAAGGTGGAGATGCTATCGCTGCTGTAGCCAAAATTATGGTTGAAGATGATGAAGATGAAAATGATATTGAAGATGAAAAAGATATAGAAAATACCGATAATCAAGAATTAAACAATAACGAAGAAAATTAAATTAGATAAATCAAAAACCAAAACTTAAAATGATGAAAACAACAATTTTATCACTCCTTTTAATGTGCTTTGTAATATCTACTTATGCACAAAAAAGAGAAATACGTAACGCTGAAGATGCTGTTGAAGAAAAAAACTTTGATGAAGCTAAATCACTACTAAAAGAAGTTGAAAATAGCTACACCAATGAAAATGAAAAATGGCAATCAACTTATTTACTAACTAAAGGAAAGGCTTACCTTGCTAATGGTTTAGGGTCTTCTTTTGAAAATTTAAAAACAGCTGCTGAAGCTTTTCAACAAGCCATCGATTTGGGAGAAGATGTTGAGGAAGCTCAGAAAGGATTAGATGAAGTTAGAGCAGCTTTAGTGAACAACGCAGTTGAAGATCAAAAAAAAGAAAAAAATTTAAACGCTGCTGATAAACTATACAAGGCCTACGAGCTAGGAAAACAAGATACATTATACCTTTATTATGCTGCTTCAAGCGCGGTTAATGGAAAAGATTATGATAGGGCTCTTAAATATTATAAGCAACTTTTAGATCTTGATTACGACGGTTCTCAAGTCCTTTATCAAGCTACAAACGTTGAAAATGGAGTTGTAGAAACATTTGGAAATAAAACCCTTAGAGATGCTTCTGTAAAATCGGGTTCTCACAAAGACCCTAAGGATGAAAAAACCCCATCTAAAACTGGTGAAATTGCTAGAAACATTTCTTTGATATACATCGAGCAAGATAAGCCACAAAAAGCTATTGAGGCGATGAAACGCGCTAAAGAAGAGAATCCTGATGATATTGCTTTAATGCAAGCAGAAGCAGACTTGTATTACAATATGGGTAATATTGAGAAATACAATGAAATTATGTCGACTATTGCAGAAAAAAATCCTAATGACCCAATTGTATTTTACAATTTAGGTGTGAGTGCTGAGAAATTAGAAGATTTTGACAAAGCAAGAAAGATGTACCAAAGAGCAATTGAATTAGATCCTGATATGGCTAATGCTTACAATAATATAGCCAGCATTATTCTAGCTAAAGATAGAGAAATTACTGAAGAGATGAATAAGCTCGGTATGTCACCTGCTGAAACAAAAAAATACGATAAACTCAAAGCTGAAAAAATAGAAATCTTAAAAGATGCTATTCCCTATTTAAAGAAAACAATTGAGTTAGATTCCTCTAATATCAATGCTATGAAATACCTTAAAAGTATTTACTACCAAACTCAAGAAAATGATAAAGCCGAAGCAATGGACAAAATGATTAAAGAAGCTGAAGCTCAGTAAATCTATCAAATTAAAATACAAAAAAAAGCGGTTGAAATATTTCAACCGCTTTTTTTTGTATTTTAACTTTAAACTAAATTAGTGTGTAGTCATTTTTTCTTTCTTTTTCTGGAGCTGACGTTTTAGCTCGTCAACACTTTTACTAATAGCTGCTTCAAAGTTTTTTTCATTTGAAGAGGTAAAAATGTTTTGCCCAGGTGCGCTGATTTCTATTTCACAAATCATTCCCGTTTCAGGGCTTGAAGTATTTTCTTTCTTTAAATAAACTTCAGCTCTAACTATCCAATTATATCTGTCCTTTAACTTATTTAAACGTTTTGAAGTAAAGTCTTCAAGTCGTTCGCTCGCTGATACGTGTACATAATTAAAATTGATATCCATAACTATTATATTTAAGTTTCTACTAAGATAATAATAAATCTCAAACTAATTAAATCCTATTTAAACTTAACTGATTTTTATCATAGTTGAAAATTTAAAAAGCATTGGTTAAAAAACATTGCGTTTAACAAAAAACGCTTTAGAAATCAAAATTAAGAGACAAATGAATTTTATATTTAAAAATTATACCTACTTTTTTTTGTAAAACATTTAAAAAATCACTTACTTTAACATCAAAACGAAAAAATGATTAAACAACAACGCCTTATTATCGAAAATGTAATGCCACAAATTAATTGTGGTTCTTTTTTTACAAAACGTGTTGTTAATGAAGTTGTGGATATCTCTGCAGATATTTTTGGAGATGGTCACGATGTTATCCAAGCTGAAGTTGAAGTCAAACACCAATATAACAAACACAATTTTTCTGTAAGATTACATCACGATGTTAATGATGTTTTTAAAGGCCATTTTCACGTGGTACATCAAGGTTTTTACACCTATAAACTTAGGGCTTGGGTTGATCACGCTTTAAATTGGCATCACGGTATTTCAGCTAAAATCGCTGCTGAAACTCATGTTAAAAGTGAACTACTTGAAGGTGTTCAGTATTTAGAAATTATAGAAGCTAAATTGAATGATGAAAATGATTTGAATTTCATCAAGCATTTAATTGACTTATTTCAAAGTGAAAACCAATACCAAGAAGCTTGCAATAATGCAAGATCAAATAGATTAAAACAACTTTTTATTGATTTTCCTACCAAAAAATTTGCTACAGAAACTCAGGACTATCAAATCTATGTCGATAGAGAAAAAGCGAGATTTAGCACATGGTATGAGTTTTTTCCTCGTTCATCTTCAACTAAAGAAGACCAACACGGAACTTTTAAAGATGCTGAGCGCTTGTTAGGACGAGTTTCAGAAATGGGTTTTGATACGTTGTATTTTCCACCAATTCATCCTATCGGCGAAAAAAACAGAAAAGGAAAAAACAACAGCACTCAAGCCGAGCCTGACGATTCTGGCGTGCCTTGGGCAATTGGCTCAAATCTCGGTGGTCACAAAAGTATTCACCCTGAATTGGGTAGCCTTGACGATTTTAAATCACTTATCCATAAAGCCGAAAAACTAGGCATTGAAGTGGCAATGGATTTAGCTTTTCAAGCCGCACCAGACCATCCATATCTTACTGAACATCCCGAATGGTTTAAATTTAGACCCGATGGAAGTATCCAATATGCCGAAAATCCACCAAAAAAATACCAAGATATTGTCAACTTTAATTTTGAATGCAAAGCTGTTGATGAACTGTGGAACGAACTTTTAAGCATTGGACTATATTGGGCAGAGCAAGGTATAAAAGTGTTTAGGGTTGATAATCCGCACACCAAACCTTATCGTTTTTGGAATTGGTTCATAGACCAGATTAAAAAAGAATATCCAGACACTTTGTTTTTATCGGAAGCTTTTTCAAGACCAAAAGTGATGCAGCAATTGGCTAAACAAGGCTTTAGTCAATCTTATACTTACTTTACTTGGCGTGTTGATAAAGGTGAGTTAATTGAATACGTCAACGAGCTCACCAAATCTGAAATGAAGGAGTATTTTAGACCTAATTTTTGGGTCAATACACCAGATATTAATCCATATCACTTACAAGGTGCAAACGAAACTATGCATCTGATTCGCTATGTGCTTGCAGCAACTTTATCGAGCAACACTGGAGTTTATGGCCCTGTATTTGAACAAATGCAGAGCGATGCAGTGCTTGGTAAAGAAGAATACCTCAATTCAGAAAAATATGAAGTTAAATATTGGGACTGGTCTGTAGAAAATAAAATTACCCATTTAATTTCTAAAATAAATCACATACGTAAAGCTCAAACTGCTTTACAACAAACCAATTTAATAGAATTTTGCGGTATTGAAAACGAAAAACTAATCAGTTATGTCAAATGGAATCAAGATAAAAATAATTTTATTCTCATAGTGGTTAATCTCGATGCTTACTACACTCAAAAAGGAATGTTACGATTGCCTTATGAAGCTTTAGAACTTAACGTAGGTCAACATTTTAAATTAACAGACCTTATCACTGATGATCATTACGATTGGTATGATGAATGGAATTATGTAGAACTCAATCCCACCTTACCTTTTCATATCTTTAAATTAGAATTAGCCTGATGCCTGAAGAAAAAGACCATATTAATGATGTTTTTAGATACGATTCCAAATGGGATGATTTGTTAGACAACAAAAGGTTCATCAGTGAATTTTGCAGTGATGTTTTAGAAGATTACATCATATCTCAACGTTGGTATGGTGGTAAAGCCAGTGCCTTAAAATACATTGATATTGAAGATTTTTTTAAAATCGAAAACGAAAACGATTTATTTTACGGTGTTGTTTTAGAAGTTAATTTTAAAGAAGCTTTTGTTCAAGAGTACTTTCTACCCATTGGTTTAGTCAAAGAAAAAGATTATGTCGATTATAATATTATTGCCAGAATTGATTTGAATGGTGAGCGTGGTTATTTGGTAGATGCCACACTTTTAGAATCGTTTAGAGCTCAAATTTTCAATAAAATCGTTGAAGGTGATAAGTATAAATACAATCAAGTGGAATACCGCCGTGGCAGAAAATGTAAAGACAATGCGTATGAAAGTTCAAAGTTTTTGAACGCTGAACAAAGCAATACGTCTATTGTTTTTAACGACAAATACATTTTAAAATTCTTTAGACGAGTTTACACCGACCAAAATCCTGATTATGAGATTAGTAAATTCTTGACTAATAAAGGTTACTTCACCAATACACCAGGTTATTCTGGTAGTATTACTTTAAGATTCAGTAATAAAAATATTATGACCTTAGCCTTGATGCAAGAACTCATTCCTAATCAAGGCGATGCTTGGGAGTATTTTGTCAACAATATTGAAAAATCATATTCAAAACTGTCTGAAAACAAATGCAAAGTCAAAGATTTAAAAATACTTAAAAAATACAAACAAGTCGGTTTAGATGATATTGATCCTAAATTATTAAAATGGTTTGATAGAGCCATATTTGAAGACGTTGAAAAATTAGCTCTAAGAACTGCTGAAATGCATATTTCACTTGGTATGGAACGCATCAATGCCAGTTTCACACCAACGCCATACACCTACGATTATACCGTATGGCTTAAAAACCGATTAATGTATATGCTTGACAACCGTATCAATCTGTTAGAAAATAACTTACATAAGTTAGACGGTATGATGGTTGATATGGCTAAATACCTTTTAGATCATAAAAAAGAAGTCAAAAAACGTTTTTTAGATTTTGATGAGAGTCAACTTAAAAGCGAACGTATTCGAGTACACGGCGATTATCACTTAGGGCAAGTGCTTGTTCAAAATCGCGATTTTTATATCATTGATTTTGAAGGGGAACCCGAAAGTACCATCCGTGACCGAAAAGTAAAACAACCGCCTCTTAAAGATGTCGCCGGTATGTTTAGGTCATTTAATTATGCCATTTACGCGACTATTTTCAATAACCTTGATCAATATAAACATTCTATTGATGATTTATTTCACAGTGCAGAAGTGGTGTATTCTAATATGGTTGGTGTATTTTTAAATACCTATATTCAAAAAGTTCAAAACAACAATTTAAACATTGGCTATATCAATGAAATTGAGTTTCTGTTAGAATATTGCTTACTTGAAAAAGCTATATACGAATTGGGTTATGAACTCAATGCGAGACCACGATGGTCCATAATTCCACTTAAAGGGATTGTAAATATTTTAAAAACAAAACAATAATGAATAAAGTCAAAGTACACAGTTTATTTACAGATTTTGATATTGAACTTTTTAAAACCGGCAAACACTTCAGGCTTTATGAAAAATTAGGCTCTCACTTAACAACTGTTGATGGAGTAGAAGGGACTTATTTTGCCGTTTGGGCGCCGTCTGCTAAAAAAGTTTCTGTTATAGGTAACTTCAATTATTGGATAGAAGGCGAACATCAACTCAATGTTCGGTGGGACGAAAGCGGAATTTGGGAAGGCTTTATTCCTGGCGTAAAACAGGGTGATATTTATAAATACAAAATCGTTTCTCACAACAACGATATCAAAACTGAAAAAGCTGATCCTTTTGCCAAGCGATGTGAACATCCGCCTAAAACCGCATCTGTGGTTTGGAAGTTAAATAAAAAATGGAAAGACGGTACATGGATGCAAAAGCGTAAATCAAAAAATGCTTTAAAATCAGCTTATTCAGTCTATGAAGTACATTTGGGATCTTGGAAAAAAATAGTTGAAGAAGATCGCAGTTTGAGTTATTTAGAATTAGCAGACGATTTGGTTAAATATGTCAAAACTCTCAATTTTACACACGTTGAGTTTATGCCTATTATGGAATATCCCTATGATCCGAGTTGGGGATATCAAATTACAGGCTATTTTGCACCAACGTCAAGGTTTGGTTACCCAGAAGAATTTATGACTTTGGTAGAAAAATTTCATCAAAATGATATTGGTGTTATTTTAGACTGGGTACCATCTCATTTTCCTGAAGATGCACACGGTTTAGGATTTTTTGACGGGACACATTTGTACGAACATCCTGATAGAAGCAAAGGCTATCATCCAGATTGGAAATCTCTAATTTTTAACTACGGCCGAAATGAAGTCAAAGCTTTTTTAATTAGTAATGCCTTATTTTGGTTAGACAAATACCACATTGATGGCTTAAGGGTTGATGCCGTAGCTTCTATGCTTTATCTCGATTATTCGAGAGAAGAAGGCGAGTGGGAACCCAATATTTATGGTGGAAATGAATATCTCGAAGCCGTTTCTTTTATCAAAGAATTTAATGAAGAAGTCTATAAAAATTATCCAGATGTTCAAACTATCGCCGAAGAATCAACAAGCTACCCACAAGTTTCAAGACCAACATTTTTAGGCGGTCTTGGATTTGGTATGAAATGGATGATGGGTTGGATGAATGATACTTTAGAATATTTTTCTAAAGAACCTATCTATAGAAAACACCATCAAAACGAACTCACTTTCAGTATGAATTATGCATTTACTGAAAACTTTATGTTGCCTTTATCTCACGATGAAGTCGTGTATGGCAAGCAATCCTTAGTCAATAAAATGCCTGGCGATCAGTGGCAAAAATTTGCCAATTTAAGAGTGTTATATGGTTATATGTTTACACATCCCGGAGCCAATTTAATTTTTCAAGGGGCTGAATTTGGTCAATACGACGAATGGAATTTTCAAAATAGCCTTGATTGGCATTTATTAGAAAATAATCTCAATAAAGGTATTTCAGAACTAATCAAAAATCTTAACTCCATCTACAGGGCTGAATCTGCTTTGCATAACCAGCAATTTATGCCTCAAGGTTTTGAATGGATTGACTATAACGATGCCGAAAATTCAGTTTTATCCTATATCAGAAAAGACAAAGATGAGCATAAAGTAATTGTAGTTTGTAATTTCACACCTGTGCCACGAGAAAATTATCGTATTGGAGTTAAAGGTGTTAAGTCTTTAGAACTCTTACTAAACTCCGATGACAAAATCTATGGCGGTACAAATCATTATAAGAATTCAAATCCTAAAGTTGAAAAGGTAGAACATCACGCTAAAAGTACATCTTTCAAACTCAATTTACCACCCTTAGGAATTTTAATTTTTAAAGCCATTTAAAGAAACCAAATCTTATATTTGCGTTGAAAAAATCAATTACTTAAACTATGATAACAAACACCGAGTTGCGTGAATTAGGCAATCAGTTTCCTAATGAAGTTATTTCTTTTCATCAAAATGTCGATAAATTATATTTTAAAACTAAAAACAATATTGTCCTTGAGTTGAGTGTACTAAGAGACAGTGTTTTAAGGTTTAGATATGGTACAAGAGGTCAATTAGAAGACGATTTTTCTTATGCCATTTCTGATAAAAGTATCAAAGGTTACAATAAACTTGAAGTCTCTGAAGATGTTGAAAATTACATCGTGACAACTTCAAAATTAGTTTGTAAGATTGAAAAAAAGAGCCTTCAGAAAAAAATATATGACACTAAAGGTCAACTCATTAATGAAGACGAATTGGGTTTTCACTACGAAGAATTTTATGACCGTGGCGGAAATGTGGTTAAAATGAGCAAATGGACGCAAGAAAAAGAAGCCTTTTATGGTATGGGAGACAAGCCAATGCACTCTAATTTAAGAGGCAAGCGTGTACAAAACTGGCCAACCGACGAATATGCTTTTGCCAAAGATAAAGACCCAATATATAAAGCTGTACCGTTTTATATTGGCTTACATCATCAACAAGCCTACGGTGTTTTTTTCGATAACTCTTTTAGAACATTTTTTGATTTTTGTCACGAACGCCATAATATTACAAGTTTTTGGGCTCAAGGTGGCGAGATGAATTATTACTTTATTTATGGGCCAAAAATGGAAAACGTAGTTAGCAACTATACCAATTTAACTGGCCAAGCCGAGTTGCCGCCTTTATGGGCTTTAGGTTATCATCAATGTAAGTGGAGTTACTATCCCGAAAGTCGATTTAGAGAAGTAGCTAAAAAGTTTAGAGAACTTAAAATTCCTTGTGATGGTATCTATCTCGATATTGATTATATGGAAGGGTTTAGATGTTTTACTTGGAATAAAGAATATTTTCCAGACCCCAAAAAAATGGTCAAAGAATTAGCAGACGATGGTTTTAAAACCATTGTCATTATTGACCCAGGGATTAAAATTGATGACGAATACGAAATTTATAAACAAGGAATAGAAAAAGACTATTTCTGCAAAAGAGCTGATGGTCCACATATGATTGGCAAAGTTTGGCCAGGTGAATGTTGTTTTCCCGACTTTACAAAACCTGAAGTTAGAGATTGGTGGGCAGATTTGTATAAAGAATTGATTTCTGACATTGGCGTTAAAGGCGTTTGGAATGATATGAACGAACCTGCTGTGATGGAAGTGCCCAACAAAACTTTCCCTGATGATGTCAGGCACGATTACGATGGTCATCCTTGTAGCCATAGAAAAGCGCACAATGTTTACGGTACGCAAATGGCAAGAGCCACCTACGAAGGCGTAAAAAAATACGGTTATCCTAAAAGACCTTTTGTTATCACTCGTTCAGCTTATAGCGGTGCTCAACGTTACGGAACGTCTTGGACAGGAGACAATGTTGCGACTTGGGAACACTTGTGGATTGCAAATGTTCAAGTACAGCGTATGAATTTGTCAGGAATGGCGTTTACAGGCTCAGATATTGGTGGATTTGCCGAGCAACCCAATAGCGAATTATTTGTCAGATGGATACAACTTGGGGTATTTCACCCGTTTTGCAGAACCCACTCAAGCGGTCATCACGGTGATCAAGAACCTTGGACTTTTGACGATGAAGTCACTGATATTACCAGAAAATTCATAGAGCTTCGTTATACGCTTTTACCTTATTTATATACGGCGTTTTATCAGTATTCCACAGAAGGACTTCCAATAGTAAAACCTTTGGTTTATTTTGATCAAGACGATCCGCAAACCCATTTTAGAACGGATGAATTTATTTTTGGAAACAAAATTTTAGTTTGTCCAATTTTAGAACCCAACTCCAAAGGACGACGAATGTATTTTCCGAGAGGCGAGTGGTATAACTTTTGGGACAATACGCGTTTTAGCGGTGGCAAAGAAATGTGGGTCGATGCTGATATGGATAGTCTTCCCGTGTATGTTAAAGCTGGTGCCATCATACCGAGATATCCGGTGCAACAATACGTTGGCGAACTTGAAATTACAGAATTAAAACTCGATGTCTATTTTAAACAAGGTGAAGAAATATCACAAGTTTACGAAGATGCCCAAGATGGTTATGATTATCAAAAAGGACGATACAGCTACAGAAACTTTAAACTTACTGGTAAGAAAGATGATTTTATAATCACACAACACAAACTCGGAAAGTACAACACCGAATACGATTATTTTAAAATTAATTTGATTGGCTTACCATTTGATATTTTTGAAATTGAAATAGATAATGTTAAGGTAAGTTTGGATGAATTAGAGTTTAACGACTCAAAAAGCATCTTTAAAGTCACTAAAGATTTTTCAGAAATTCATATTAAATCTAGCAATGACCGATAGAAAGTTTAAAGACTATGTTTTGGTTTCTTTTAAAGGAATGGCAATGGGTGCAGCCGACGTTGTACCAGGTGTTTCTGGTGGAACTATTGCTTTTATCACAGGGATTTACGAAGAGTTAGTCACTAGCATTAGTAATGTTGATTTTAGCTTAGTAAAGACTTGGAAACAAAGCGGATTTTTAGCAATGTGGAAACAGCTTAACGGAGCTTTTTTGTTGTCATTAATCGTCGGAATTGGTATTAGTGTTTTATCGTTGATGAAATTGATGAAATATCTCTTAGAAACCCACCCTGTAATGGTTTGGTCATTTTTCTTTGGCTTGGTTTTAGCCAGTGTGTGGTATATTGGTAAGCAAATTCCAAAATGGAAACTCAGTTATTTTATAAGTTTAGCTCTGGCAGCAATGGTTGCTTACTTCATTACTACGTTAACTCCAGCTGGTGAAACTCAAAGCTTGTTGTATTTGTTTTTTTGTGGAGCTTTAGCCATTTGTGCTATGATTTTACCTGGTATTTCAGGGGCTTTTATTTTAGTCTTACTTGGTGCTTATAAACAAATATTAGAAGCAGTAAGTAATTTAGATATTAAAACGGTGGCTGTTGTTGGCCTTGGTGCTATTATAGGGTTGTTGTCATTTTCTCGACTTTTAAAATGGCTGTTTCAACGTTATGAAAATTTGACATTAGCTATTTTAACCGGATTTATAATTGGGTCGCTCAATAAGATTTGGCCGTGGAAAAATGTTATTGAATCAGAAATTATTCGTGGTAAAGAAGTCATTTTAAGTCAAAAATCGGTTTGGCCTAATGATTTTGAAGGCAATCCACAGTTGATGCCTGCAATATTTTTAGCAATTTTAGGTTTTGCTTTAATTTTTATTCTGGAAAAATGGTCTAATAAGAAAGCTTAAAAATGGAAGCCACTCGAACTTTTACTGACAAAATTTTGCTCGTAGTAAAAGGAATTGCTATGGGTGCGGCCAATAAAGTACCAGGTGTTTCCGGAGGTGTCGTGGCTTTTGTGGCTGGGTTTTATGAAGAGTTTATTTATTCCTTACAGAAATTTAATACTAAAGCTTTATTGTTAGTTATTAATGGAAGATTTAGAAGCTTTCTTCAATATATCAACTACAAATTTATCAGCCTATTAATTTTAGGTATGATCATTAGTTATTTCAGTGTTTCAAAAATTTTAGATTTTTTTATTTTAAAATTTGAAATCTATGTTTGGGCTACATTTTTTGGGATGATTTTAGGTTCAATTTATTACCTGAGCAAAGATTTTAATTTGAAATCAAAATCACAGATTCTGTTTTTGAGTTTAGGTGCGATTTGTGGCATACTCATCAGTCTATTAGACCCAGCAACTCAAAATGACAACCTTTGGTTTGTGTTGTTGTGTGGTTTTGTTAGTGTTTCTGGTATGACTTTACCTGGGTTATCAGGGTCTTTTTTGCTTATTTTGATGGGAAATTATGTGCTACTTTTAGTCGATTCTGTTAATGCACTTTACGATACCATTGCTGAAATTGTTCAATGGGATTTTAGTTTTACAAACAACGCTCACCGCATACATTTACTAAAAATATTAGGTGTGTTCACAGGAGGCTCGATTTTAGGCTTAGTTAGCATTTCTCACGTTTTAGGCTATGTTTTAAAACGTTTCAGAGACATTACTTTTGCTACTATTATTGGATTTATTACAGGAAGTTTGGGCGTGGTTTGGCCTTGGAAAGAAAAAATATTTGATAGAAATAAAGCTGGCGAAGTTTTATATGATTCAAATAACCAGCCTATTATTAAAAATTATCAACGTTATTGGCCAGATTTTGATGCATCATCTACTTATATGGCTATTTTTTTTATACTTGTGGGGATTTCTATTGTTTTATTTTTAGTTTGGTACGACAAACGTAACAAAACAAAACGCTATGCTTAAATACGGTTTAATCGGAAAACATATTGATTATTCATTTTCAAAAACATACTTTAACCAAAAGTTTAAAGACTTAAATATAGATGCTGTTTATGAGAATTTTGACATCGATAATATTTTAAAAATCAAAACTGTATTAAATCGTGAGAAAAACCTTAAAGGTTTAAATGTGACCATTCCATACAAAGAAAGTGTTATTGAATTTTTAGACGAATTAGATAAAACCGCTAAAGCCGTTGGCGCGGTTAACACCATTAAAATTGTAAACAACAAACTATATGGTTACAACACAGATGTTTTTGGATTTATGACGTCGCTTTTTCCATTGTTAGAAAAACATCATCAAAAAGCTTTAGTATTAGGTACTGGTGGTGCGTCAAAAGCAATTTGTCACGCTTTAAAATCTTTTGATATTGCTTATAAAATAGTATCAAGAAAACCTTTAAACAATCAAATGGGTTATACTGATATTAATGAAAACACAATAAAAACTCATCATCTTATCATCAACTGCACACCACTTGGCACTTATCCTAATATAGAAGAATCTCCAGATATTCCTTATCAATATTTAACATCAAAACACTTACTGTACGATTTGGTTTATAATCCTAAGGTCAGTACATTTTTAGCTCAAGGAAAAGCGCAAAAAACAAAAATTTGTAACGGCTTCGATATGCTGAAATTTCAAGCTGAAAAAGCTTGGGAAATTTGGAATAATTGATTTAAATTTTCTTCCAAAATTTATAAACTACAATTGAACAAACTACACATAATAACGCCGAAAGTAGGGTAGAGGTGAAGTTGCCAAAAATAGCTTGACCTATACCAAATAATAAAGCATAAACACCTATTGTAGCTGCTAAAAATGAAATAATTTGATATCTAAAATTATGAAATTTTGAAAGCTTATTAAAAGCTTTTTGATCAAATGAATTTAAGGTTTCTTTCTTGCTTGGTCGCGTTATTAAACTTATGCTTATCCAAGCTATACTTGTGATGATAACCCCGTATATAAGTTCTTCATATTGTTGAATTTCAAACCAGAAATAATCATTTTTCTTATTGATAAAAAAAACTAAAGCAATTACAAATGAAACCAACATTGCGGTAATTTCACTATACGGATTTACGCGATACCAAAACCATCTTACAATAAAAAGTAAACCTGTACCGGCACCAATTTGTAGTAATAAATCAAAAGCATCTTTAGCTTCTTCTAAAACAAAAGCTAATAATGCCGATAGCACCATCATAATCAATATAGAAAGTCTTCCAATAAGCACTTGCTGCTTAGAAGAAGCCTCAGGTTTAATAAATCTGACATAAAAATCATTGACAATATAACTGCTGCCCCAGTTTAAGTGTGTAGAAATAGTACTCATAAATGCAGCAATGAGTGAAGTAATCACAATACCAATCAAGCCAACGGGTAAAAGTTGGAGCATAGCGGCATAAGATAAATCGTTTTTAATAAATTCAGGACTAAGGTCAGGATAAGCTTGCTGAAGGTCAGCTAAGTTAGGGTAAATCACAATTGAAGCTAATCCCATTATGATCCAAGGCCAAGGTCTGATGGCGTAGTGCATAACGTTAAAAAACAAGGTTGCTAAAGTGGCGTGTTTTTCATTTTTAGCGGCCAGCATCCTTTGAACTATATAGCCGCCGCCGCCAGGTTCAGCGCCTGGATACCAAACACTCCACCATTGAACAGCTAATGGAATAACAAGCAATGGAATATAAACTTCAGGCTGGTTAAAATCAGGGAACATACTGAGCTTGTCTTGAACCTCTACGTGTTGCATTAATTTTTTTATTCCGCCAATCTCAGGTCGATTAACAATGTAAATACTGGCCCATATGCTGCCAGTCATCGCAATAATAAATTGAATAAAATCTGTAATAAGCACACCTTTTAAGCCACCTAACATTGAATAAAAAGCGGTTATGCTACAGGCAATAACTAAAGACATTGTTGCAGAAAAACCAAATAGCACGTGACCAATCTTAATTGCTGCTAAACAAACCGTTGCCATAATCACGATATTAAAAAAAACACCGAGATACAAAGCTCTAAAACCTCTTAAAAATGAAGCACTCTTACCACTGTAACGCAATTCATAAAACTCCAAATCGGTTGTGATACCTGTTCGGCGCCATAGTTTGGCGTAAAAGAAAACCGTGAGCATCCCAGTGAGCAAAAAACTCCACCAAACCCAGTTGCCACTTACACCATCTTTTCTAACAATTCCAGCGACTAATCCAGGTGTATCAGCTGCAAAGGTTGTGGCGACCATAGAAACGCCTAAAACCCACCAAGGCATATTTCTGCCAGACAAAAAGAAGTTAGAAGCACTTTTCCCACTAAACTTTAAGGTATATATTCCTATTGCTAAACTCAATATAAAAAAGCAAGCAATAATGACCCAATCAATAGTGGATAAGCTCATAATTTTATTTGTTTAAACCAGCGATTAAACTTATTTCAATATTGACATCTTTAGGGAGTTTAACCACTTGTACGGTTTCTCGTGCTGGTGCATTGTCAGATTTGAAATACTGACTATAAACTGAATTGACAACATCAAAATCTGACATATTTTTTAAAAAAATACTGACTTTAATGACGTGTTCAAAATTTAAATTGGCTTCTTCTAAAATGGCTTTTAAATTTTTAAAGACTTGATGCGTTTCTATTTCTATAGAATCTTGAATTAAATTACCATCCAAATCCAAAGCAATTTGTCCTGAGGTAAATAATAAATTTCCAAATTGCACAGATTGATTATAAGGTCCGATTGGTTTTGGTGCATGATTAGAATTAATAATATGTTTTGTCATCTTAATATTTTTTTAATTTAATGTTCTGTCTGGCTCTCTATTTTTATCGTATTTAATATCTCTAAAGATACCCGATTTTATGCCTATAAAGAAAAACCAAGAGGTGTTATCACCAATAGGTCTCCAATTAAAACTGAATTGCCAACTTTTTAAATCTCTATTAAACCTAAGTTGAGTAAAAGTAAATCCAGGATCAACCAAATCAAAGCCAGAAGAAGCTCCAATTGACCATCGTGGAGAAAGCTCAATATCTCCAGAAAACATAATGGAGTGGCTGGAAATTTCATTTTGTCGTGCAGAATTATTGTACGTCATAGCATACTGAAGGTTAAGCGACCAAGGTGGTTTATAATTATAAAATTCGCTATCGTCAGTTTTGGGTTCGTCTTTTTTACTTCTAGGGTTTAGACGATTGTTTAAGGGATCGCCACTTCCAAATAAGTCATCAGGTCGACCACCATTTAAAAAAGTTTCATCATTTAAATTTTCTTCTTCATCTTCTTCTTCATCTCCATCTTCTCCTTTCGTAAAGTCTTTATCAGATAACCTATAACCAAAACTCACATTGGCACGCGTCAATCTAAATAAACTCCCGCCGTTGTTTATGTTTAAAGTATTAATACGTCTATTATTACTATCTAGAGCATAAACATCTAAAGCACCATTAACGTTAATGTTTACTTTTTCTTCAAATAAAGGAATATTACCCCTAACAGTAATAGGACTTAATTTCAGGGAGTCAGCTGCAAAGTTATAACTCGTGTTAAAACCAAGGTTACTTAAGAGTTTCACCTTTTTATAAGCTTCATCACCCGTTAGAGTAGTATCCTTTTTTCTGACTTTAGCTTCAAAATCATTGGTTAAGCCAAAAGACATACTACTAGAAAAATTAGGATTAGGAGAGCCAAAAAGTGTGCCATCAAACCTTGAGACTTCTCGGGTTCTATCTGGAGCTGTGCCAACACCAGGAATATTAATTTGTTCAAAAAACTCATCAAAACCAGGATTAATAGAGTAGGAAACGCTCGGTCGCATGACGTGACGAATGGCTTTAATTTTTGAATCATCACCAAAATCAAACATTCCATAAACTGTAGTACCTATGCTAGCTGATGCATTGTAAGTACGATAAGAATCAAATCCATTGATGGTGTCACGCTGTATAGTTTGTGTTTCTTCGTCAAAAAAGGGATCAAAGGTTTTAAATACCCAAGTTTCCTGATAATTTAAATTAGTAGAAACACTAAAATGGTCAAAAACTTTAAAGTTTGTAGTTATAGGAATACTGTGTTGAAGTCCAGCATTCATATCTTCAAACATTTGGGGCTTAAAGAATAAAGAATCTGTGGTTTGTATGCGGTTTTCCCCTCTCAAATTATATTGGAGGTTGATGTTTTCTATGGCTCCTTTTTTGGCTCTAAATTCAGGTTCAAATGGGTAAACACGATTAATACTAAACTGAAGTGTTGGCAAAGTCATATTAATTTGCTCTGTATTGGTATTTTGGCTGTGCGTAGCAGAAAGGGTTAAATTCATTCCAGGTTCTCCTTCAAATGTTTTAGAATAAGAAATTGAAGAATTAAATGAATTGTTTAAGAAATTACCGGTATTAACCTGATTGATAGACTGTCTAAAAAACTGACTAGAGCCAACATTTACAGAAGCCGAAAATCTTGAACTTGGGTTAGCTTTTTGATCTTGATTATGATTCCATCTAAAATTAAAAATCTGCTGTTCAGAGAAATTAGGAAATCCTCGTTCTTCAATAAGTAACTTTTCAAATCTTAAGCTTATTCTACCACCAAACTTATACCTTAAAGCATAGTTAGAATCAAAGCGGAGTCCATAACTGCCGTTAGAATAAATATCTCCAAGCACTTTTAAATCAACATAATCGTTAATGGCAAAATAATATCCACCATTTTGAAGTCCAAACCCTCGATTTCTATTATCAGCAAATGAAGGTATAATAAATCCAGAAGATTGTTTGTCTGCTAGTGGAAAAAAACCATAAGGTAAACCTATAGGTGTTGGCACATCAGCAATATACATGTTGACCAATCCTGTAACCACTTTTTTGTCAGGAACAAATTTTATTTTTCTGGCAAGGAAATAATATTCAGGATTATCAACATCTTCAGAAGTGGTAAACTTTGCGTTACGCATATAAAAAACAGAGTCATTAACACGTTTTGAAGCTTCGGCTATGATGTTGAGTTCACCGTCTTTTGTTCTCGAATTATAGATTAAAGCTTTCTTCGTTTTATAATTAAAGAAAATACTATCTGGCTCTACAACATTGCTTCCTTGCTTAAATACTGGTCGTTGAGTATAACCTGTAGAATCTTTAATTCCTGCGGCAAACACATTGTCATTATTATTGTTTAAAATGATAATCCCAGCGGTTAGCTCAATATCACCATAAACAATTTTTGCTTTATCGTATAAGTACATCTTATTTTCTACCTTAGACATACGTTGGTAACCTGCGGCTTCTTTCTTTACAATGTCTGTAAGTGCTGCATTGTTTACTGTGTCTGTTTTTACGCTATCTTTAACTATAACAGGCTTTAGTCTTATAATATCTTTTGATTCAAAATTTAATGTATCCTTTTGAATAATGCCTTTTTTTAGAAGGCTATCAGGTGGTGAAGGTAAGGGGTTTTTATCAATTTGGGCGTGAATATTGAAGCTTAAGCCAATACAAATGAATAAAAGTATATGTAGTATTCTTGCCTGCAAGATTTATAGTCGTATTTTTGTTTTTAAGACACAGTTATAAAAACCGTCAAAATTACATATTATTAAATGAATAGGTTACAAAATTTAAAATTAAAGCTTCAAAGTCTTTTAGACATAAAACTTAAGGTTTATAGCTTTATTGTTATTTTAAGTGTTTTTAATAGTATTAATGCACATGGGCAGTCACAAGGAGACTTTAAGGTTGTTATTGATGCGGGACATGGTGGTAAAGATACTGGAACTCATGGTTACGGAATTAATGAAAAAGACGTGGTGCTAGATGTTGCCCTAAAAGTCGGAGAAAATTTAAAAAACTATAATGACATAGAGTTAATTTATACTCGAAAAAAAGATGTATTCATTGGCTTAAATGAAAGGGCTGAAATTGGAAATAAAGCTAAGGCTGATTTGTTTATTTCTATTCATTGTAACGGTGTTAGTAGTAGCTCACCCTATGGAAGCGAAACGTTTGTTTTAGGGCTTCACAGGAATCAAGACAACCTCGAAGTCGCTATGAAAGAAAATCAAGTAATAGAGTTAGAAGAAAATTACGAAGAAAAATATGGAGGATTTGACCCTAAATCACCAGAATCTTATATTGGGTTTAGCTTAATGCAAGAAGAGTATTTAGACCAAAGTATTTTGTTGGCAGATTATATACAGAAAAATTTTACACAACGATTGAAACGTAAAAATAGAGGAGTAAAACAAGCAGGATTTTTAGTTTTAAGAGAAACTTATATGCCAAGTGTTTTGATAGAATTAGGGTTTTTATCAAATAAAAGCGAAAACAATTTTTTAAAATCAGAAAAAGGGCAGTCGCAATTGGCCGAGCAAATCAGTCAAGCCATAATCAATTATAAAAATGCTCTTCATATAGAGACTGAAGATGAATTAATAACATCATCTGAAGTACAAAAAAACCAAGATACAAGTGATAAATATGAAGCTACATTTTTTGTTCAAATAGCAGCTGCTAAACGTAAAATTAAAGAGAATCCCGAAAACTTTAAAGGTTTAGAACCTATTTCTAGAGTTAAAGAAGGTGATTTGTACAAATACAGATACGCACAATCTCACTCTCATAAGTATATACAAAACAAGTTGTTAGAAGCAAAAGATAGAGGCTACAAAGGCGCATTTATCATTGCATACTTAGGGGATCAAAAAATTAGTATCGAACAAGCCTTGAAAACCCGAATCAAATAATTATTTTTACCCTAATTAAATTTATTGTCTGTGAAAATTTCTAAAGAATTAAGAGTTGGTCTTATGGCTATCGTAGCGATAGCTTTGCTCGTGTTTGGTTATAATTTTTTAAAAGGAAAAAATCTTCTTGAAGATTATAGAACATTTTACGCTGTATACGACCAAGTTGAAGGTTTAAGCCCATCTTCGGCAGTTACAATTAATGGACTTCAAGTTGGTTCTGTGACCAATATTAATATCAGAAAGGACGCTAAGCTTGTAGTTACTATGAATATTAAAAATAAATTTCCCTTTTCTAAAACTAGTGTAGCTGAAATTTATGGTGGTGATTTAATTGGTGGCAAGTCTATTGCGATTGTACCTGACTTTAAAAATAATAAGCAGGCCAAATCTGGTGATACTCTTCAAGGTGAAATAGAAGCTGGTTTGTTAGAGCTAGTAAATGATCAATTGGCGCCGCTACAAACCAAAGTTGAAAGCGTGGTCTCTAGTGTTGATACATTAGTGCGCTCGGTAAACTATGTTTTAGACGTTGGAACAAGAGAATCTATTAAAAAATCTATAAACGACTTTAATAAAACTGTAATGCATCTAAATTCTACTGCTGAAAATGTAGATTTTGTTTTGACAGAAAATCTGGAGGGTATTCAAAACACAATACAAAATGCTGCAGATACGTCTGAAAAATTAAAGCAATTTTCAGATACTTTATCTAAAGTAGAACTTGGTAAAATGGTCAATAATATTAATACTACTATCGCAAGTATAAATAGTATAACTCAAAAAATTGACAATGGCGACGGAAGTATTGCTAAACTAATGAACGACGATAAACTTTATGTCAATCTTGAAAAAGCATCAAAGCAACTTGAAGAATTGCTACAAGACTTAAAACTTAATCCTAAACGATATATGCATTTTTCAGTCTTCGGCAAAAAAAATAAAGAGTATGTTGAACCTGAAAATCGAGATCAATAATGATGGCCTATTTACCACAAATACTTTTTATCATAGCATTAGGCTTTTCTATTTGGTTTTTTGCTAGAAATGTCAATAGATTAAGAAGAAACATACTTTTAGGCAAAGACACTGATAAAACTGATCAAAAACAAAAACGATTTAAAAAAATGCTTCGTGTTGCTCTTGGGCAATCTAAAATGGTCACACGACCTATTGCTGGATTTTTACACGTTTTAGTTTATGTTGGATTTGTGATAATTAATATTGAAGTTTTAGAAATTATTATTGATGGCGTTTTAGGCACGCATCGTATTTTTTCTTTTATCGGGCCAGTTTACGATGTTCTTATAGGAAGTTTTGAAGTTTTAGCGTTTCTTGTTTTAATCAGTGTGATTTTATTTTGGACACGACGTAATATTTCAAAAATTAAACGTTTTTGGTCAAAGGAAATGACATCTTGGCCCAAAAACGACGCCAATAATATTCTATATTTTGAAGTCGTTTTAATGCTGTTGTTTTTAACCATGAACGCCACAGATTATCAATTGCAACTCAATAGTGCTGAACATTATAATCAAGCTGGAGCATTTCCTATAAGTCAATACTTATTACCATTACTTGATGGATTTTCTACTGCAACCTTAATTACAATCGAACGTTCAGCTTGGTGGTTACATATTCTCGGTATCTTTTTCTTTCTTAACTATTTGTATTATTCTAAACATCTACATATTCTTTTGGCGTTTCCAAATGTTTACTATTCTAGATTGAATCCTCTAGGTCAATTTAGCCATAATGAAACCGTTGCCGAAGAAGTAAAAATGATGATGGATCCTGAAGCCGATCCCTATGCGGCTCCACCAGAAGGGGAAGACGATATGCCAGAAAAATTTGGCGCTAGTGATGTCACTGATTTAAATTGGTTTCAACTCTTGAGTGCTTACACTTGCACAGAATGTGGCCGATGTACATCCGAATGCCCAGCTAATCAGACAGGTAAAAAATTATCGCCTCGTAAAATTATGATGGATACTCGAGACAGGCTAGAGGAAATAGGTGAGAATATCAATAAAAATGGTGACTTTAAGCCGGATGATAAACAACTTTTAGACGATTATATTAGTCGAGAAGAATTATGGGCTTGTACAACTTGTAACGCTTGCGTTGAAGCTTGTCCTGTTGGTATTGATCCGCTATCAATCATCATGGATATGAGACAGTATTTAGTGATGGAAGAAAGCGCTGCGCCAGTAGAATTAAATAACGCTATGACCAATATTGAAAACAATGCCGCACCTTGGCCATATAACCAACAAGACCGTTTAAATTGGGCTCAAGAAAACTAACCAAATATTTATAGTATGTCAGAAAAAAATCAAGATGACAATTTCTTACAGGAAACTTTAGATGGCGATCAACATATAAGTCCGATGTTGCCAAAGCATATCAAAAATTATTTAATAGATATAGACGGCACTATTACAGAAGATGTTCCAAATGAAGAACCAGAACGAATGGCAACCTGCGAGCCTTTTCTTGATGCTCTAAAAACATTAAATAAATGGTATGATAATGGCCATCGTATTTGCTTCTTTACCTCAAGAACAGAAGATCATAGAGAGGTGACTGAGCAATGGTTACAAAAACACGGTTTTAAATATCACAGCTTATTGATGGGTAAACCTCGCGGTGGAAATTATCACTGGATTGATAATCATTTAGTCAAAGCTACGCGTTATAAAGGGAAGTTTACAGATTTAGTAATGAAAAATGTCAACATACAAGTGTTTAAAGATTAATGAATATGAGTGAAAATTTAAAAGTACCAACAATGGCCAGTCTTATGGCAGAAGGCAAACAACCCGAAGTTTTGTTTTGGGTAGGATGTGCTGGAAGTTTTGATGACAGAGCCAAAAAAATCACAAAGGCTTTTGTAAAAATCCTCAACAAATTAAATATAGATTTCGCAGTTCTCGGAACTGAAGAAAGCTGCACTGGTGATCCTGCTAAACGTGCTGGCAATGAGTTTTTATTTCAAATGCAGGCAGCAAACAACATAGAGGTTTTAAATGGATACGATATCAAAAAAATAGTAACAACTTGTCCACACTGTTTTAATACCATTAAAAATGAATACCCTGCATTAGGTGGTAATTATGATGTTGTACATCATACTCAATTTCTAAAACAACTTCTCGATGAAGGTAAATTGAAAATAGAAGGTGGTGAATTTAAAGGAAAACGCATTACTTATCACGATCCTTGTTATCTCGGAAGAGCTAATGGCGAATATGAAGCGCCAAGAGAGCTATTACGTAAACTTGATGTTGAACTCGTTGAAATGAAAAGTTGCAAAAGCAGAGGCTTATGTTGCGGTGCTGGCGGTGCGCAAATGTTTAAAGACGCTGAACCTGGTAATAAAGAAGTCAATATTCATCGAACCGAAGAAGCCTTAGAAACGCAGCCCGAAGCTATTGCTGCAGGTTGTCCATTTTGTAATACCATGATGACAGATGGTGTGAAAAACAAAGAAAAGCAAGACAGTATTAAGGTTTATGATGTGGTTGAAATGATAGCTCAAGCTGAGGAGTTATAAATGTTTCACTCGTAACTTTTAAGAGTAAAGCCAAAAGTTAAAAATTGATCTTCCTGAGATTGGTTTTCAATAACTACACTTTCAAAAGTATAGATATAATTTATTTTAAAATTGAGATATTTCCATAATGGCAATTCTAAACTCAAATCGGCTTGCCATCTATAATTATCACTATCTTCTAATGATGGTTGAATATAGCTTTCGTGACTAATAATTACTTTATCCTTAAATAGTTTGTATTTACCATTAACCCATAGTGTAGCTCTTATTGTTTCAATGGTTTTAAGACCATCATATTTTGAACGGCTGAAATTAGTTTCATTAAAGAATGTATTTTCATATTCGCTGGTTAAAGCTGCTTTTAGCCAATGTTTTTTATGTTCTAAAACTTGATAAGTCACACCTCCGCCTACAAGAAATCTCATATCAATTCGACGCCTAAAGTTTGAACTAAAAAAGCCTAATGCCAAAGGGTAAAACTTTTTCTTTGGGTTAAGGTATAAAAAATTTAAACTGAGAATATCTTCATCGGCCTTACTTTTACCAAACTCTTGATAGAGGTAGGAGTTTTTTGTTTTATAAACCCAATTTTTAAAAGGTGTAAACTTCAAATCAGAGTTTGCTCTAAAAATAAAAGTATCTACATTTCCAGCTTGAAAAAAGCCAGTCAAGGACAGGTTTGCCTTAAAATTTAATGAGTCACTTTCATTAATTTGTGCCGAAATACTGTAAGAAAAAATAAGTATACAAATAAGTAATAGGTACCTCATAACAAATTCTTCCATTCTAATAACTCGCAAAAATCTTTAAAAATTAAATATTTACCGAATTTTATTTAAAAAATATTTGACGTTATATGTTCAATTAAAGTTAATAGATGATTCTCAACAATGCGCATTCGTTATATTTGCATTCATAATTAAATCAAATTATGCTAGTAAATTTTAATGACCTAACTGAATCATCAAAAGTTTGGATTTATCAATGTAATAGAAGTTTTACCGATGAAGAAATTCAACAGATTTCAAAAGATATAGAAACTTTTTTGGAGGCTTGGGTTGCTCACGGACAAGAACTCAAGACGTCTTATCTCATTAATTATAAACGCTTTATAGTTATAAGTGTTGACGAGAGTCAGTCTTCAGCTTCAGGATGTTCCATTGACAGTATGGTTCATTTTATTCAAGGCTTAGAACAAGAATATCAAGTAGATTTGTTAGATAAAATGAATGTGTCTTATAAACACGGCGAGCATATAGCATTTAAACACTTATTAGATTTTAAAAAAATGGTAAAACAACGTGCAGTCAATGCCAATACCATTGTATTTAATAATTTAGTGTCTACAAAGCAAGAATTTGAAGACTATTGGGAAGTTCCACTAAAAGACAGCTGGCACGCTAGATTTTTATAAAAACAAATTTTAATGAAATATTTTTTTAGTTCAATACTTATTTGTTTTTACTTATTTTCTTTTTCTCAGTCCTTTTCCTATAAACCTTTACAAACTCAGGATAGTTTATCTCAAAATAAATGGGTGGATAGTATTTATAACCAAATGAGTCTTGATGAAAAAATTGGTCAACTCTTTATGGTTGATGTATTTTCAAAAGACCCAAGAGCTGATATTGAAAATCTCATTAAAAAGTATCATATTGGAGGAATCATTTTTTCCAAAGGAGGACCACTACAACAAGCTCATCTAACCAATAAATACCAAGAATTAAGTCAAACACCCTTGATGATAGCTATGGACGCCGAATGGGGCTTAGCCATGCGTTTAGACTCGACCTATGCTTTTCCTTGGAATATGACCTTGGGCGCAGTAAAAGATAAAAATACCGTCAAAGATGTTGCGCGACAAATTGCAAAACACAACAAGCTAATGGGCGTTCATATTAATTTTGCACCTGTTGTAGATATCAACACCAATCCTAATAATCCGATTATTGGAAACCGATCTTTTGGCGAAAATAAATATAATGTAACTGAAAAAGCAAAACTATTTGTTGAGGCTTTTGATGAAGTTGGTATTTTATCCAGCGCTAAACACTTCCCAGGTCATGGTGACACTGATAAAGATTCTCACAAAACTTTACCCTCTATTCAATTTTCAAAACAACGTTTAGACAGCGTAGAGTTGTTTCCTTTTAAAAAACTGGTTAATAGTAATTTAAGCAGTGTGATGGTGGCTCACTTAAATGTTCCAGCATTAGAGCCACAAAACAATTTGCCAACTTCACTTTCTGAAAATGTGGTCACTGGTTTAATCAAGGAAAAGTTGAATTTTCAAGGCTTAATTTTTACAGACGCCTTAAACATGAAAGGCGTTGCTAATTTTGATGAACCAGGCGAAATAGATTTACAAGCTTTTATGGCAGGAAACGACATTCTCTTAATATCTGAAGATGTACCTTTAGCAGTAAAAAAAATAAAAAAAGCTTATAAAAAGGAACAAATATCTGAAGACCGATTAGCTTATTCAGTAAAAAAAATACTCAATGCCAAATATAAAGCGGGCTTATCAGAATATAGACCGGTTAAGACTCAAAACTTAATTAAAAATTTAAATACAAAAAATAATGATGCCGTTTACATGAAGGCAGTTGCCAGCGCCATCACCATTGTTAAAAACAATGCCGATATTTTACCATTTAAAAATTTAGATACAGAGCGAATTGCTTATCTGAAAATGGGCGAAGATATAAATGAACATTTTCTGGAAGTTTTAAATCGCTACGATCAAGTTGATACGATTGATGCTAGTTTACTTTTAAGTGAAAAAATTCAAAAACTAAAGACTTATGATAAGTTAATTATTGGGCATCATACCTCAAACGCCTCTCCTTGGAAATCATTTAGGTTTACAGAGAAGGAGCTTGTTGCTTTACACGAAATTAGCCTACAAATACCAGTCATATTAGTCAACTTCTCCAGTCCTTATGCCTTAAGCGATATTAAAAGCAGTGTTAATATCAAAGCCATAGTTCAAGCTTATCAAAATTCAGATTTGGCAAAATCTGCTGCAGCTCAAATATTATTTGGCGCAAGACCAGCTCAAGGAAAATTACCAGTAAGTATAAGCAAAATTTATCCTGAAGGTTCTGGTTATCTTTTTAATTCTGTTAAAAGATTAGCTTATGGTTTTGCTGAAAATCAAGGCATGAATCCCATTTTTGAGGCAAAAATAGATTCTATTGTTCGCTATGCTATTGATGAGAAGATGACTCCTGGCGCACAAGTTTTAATTGCTAAAAATGGCGTTAGCATCTATCAAAAAAACTTCGGTTATCATACGTATCAAAACAAAGTAAAAGTCAAGTATAAGGATGTATATGATTTAGCTTCTCTGACTAAAATTTTATCAACTTTGCCCTTATTTATGCATTTAGAAGAAAACGAAAAAGTTGATATTAACGACAATTTATACGAGCATATCCCAGAACTTTTTAATACTAATAAGGCTGAGATAGATTTTAAACATATGCTTTCACATTATGCAAAACTTCAGTCATGGATACCATTTTATTTAGAAACTTTAGAACAGCCTGAAATTTATTTTAAAAATAAACCAGACTTTGAATTTTCAACCCAAGTCGCTGATAACTTTTACGTAAGAAACGATTATCGTGATAGCATTTATACAAAGATATTTGAAAGTGAATTGCGCTCTAAATTAGAATACAAATACAGTGATTTACCATTTTATTTACTTCAAAGAATTATAGAAAATTATAATGATGAAAGTTTAAAATCTTCAATAGAAGACAAGTTTTTTAGTAAAATGGGGATAAACAGAATGCGTTATTTACCGTTAAAATATTTTGATTTAGAGCATATCATACCAACTGAAAACGATACTAAATGGCGAAATCAACTCCTTAAAGGCCATGTTCATGATCAGGGTGCTGCGCTTTTAGGCGGCATTGGCGGTCACGCCGGGTTGTTTGCCAACTCAAACGCTGTGGCTAAATTTATGCAGATGTATATCAATGGTGGCACCTATGGTGATGCTCAACTTTTACAAGCTTCTACAATCGATAAATTTAACACCTGCTACTTTTGTGAAGATGACGTCAGAAGAGGCGTAGGTTTTGATAAGCCTCAATTAGATGAAATTGGTCCAACTTGTGGTTGCTTATCTATGACGAGTTTTGGCCATAGTGGATTTACAGGAACTTACGCCTGGGCAGACCCAGAAGAAGATATCATCTATGTTTTTCTATCTAATCGTATCCATCCCGATATGGAAAATAGGAAGTTAATTACGGAAAACATCAGGACTGAAATACAAAAAATCATTTACGAAAATATAAGCAAATAATAATTTTGGAATTTCTTAAGACTAATACCATAGAATTAGAATTATCTTAGTGCAAAATTATATAAATGAAAATAGCAATCGTCTGCTACCCAACTTTCGGCGGAAGTGGAGTAGTGGCTACGGAATTAGGCATAGGCTTATCAAATAGAGGTCACGAAGTCCATTTTATCACCTACAAGCAACCTGTTAGACTGGAATATTTATCTGCCAATATTCACTTTCATGAAGTTTCAGTACCTGAATATCCATTATTTCACTATCAACCTTATGAATTGGCTTTGTCAACGAAGCTGGTTGATACCATAAAAAAATATAATATAGATATTTTGCACGTACATTACGCCATACCACATGCTTATGCAGGTTATATGGCCAAGCAAATGTTAAAAGAAGATGGATACGAAATCCCTATGATGACAACACTTCACGGTACTGATATTACTTTGGTAGGTAGTCACAGTTTTTATAAAGGTGCTGTCAATTTTAGTATTAATAAAAGTGACTGTGTGACTTCTGTTTCAAAGAGTTTAAAAGACGATACCTTACGGATATTTGATATTAAAAAAGAGATTCACGTCGTGCCAAATTTTATAGATATCGATAATCTTAATGATGATGTTGAGGATTGTAAAAGACATACAATGGCCGATGAAGATGAAATGATTATTACGCACGTTAGTAATTTGAGACCTGTTAAGCGAATTGATGATGTTATAAAAATATTTGCTAAAATATTGGAACATCAAAAGGCAAAGCTCATTGTAATTGGCGATGGTCCTGAACGTGATAAAGCTGTAAACATTGCAATTGAATTAGGCGTTAGAGATCGTGTAATTTTTATGGGAAAAAGTAATGATATTGAAAAAATACTATGTTTTTCCGACTTATTTTTGTTGCCTTCAGAAAAAGAAAGCTTTGGCCTTGCCGCACTTGAAGCTATGGCTCACGGCGTTCCTGTAATTTCTACTAATACAGGAGGGTTACCAGAAGTGAATCTTCACGGACAGTCAGGGTTTTTAAGTGATGTAGGAGATGTAGAGGATATGGCTAAAAATGCATTGAAAATTTTACAAAATCCTAAAATTCACCAAAGTTTTAAAAATGCTGCAAAAACGCACGCTAAAGAATTTGATATCAAAAACATCATTAAGTCCTACGAAGCTCTTTACGAATCCATGTTAGTAAAAGCTTAATCTGTTTTGTGATTTTTTATTTCTAAAGTTTCTGAACGGAATTTGTTTTTACCAAAATCTAAAGTACGTATTGGGAAAGGTATGTTGATGTTGTTTTCGTTATACGCCTTTTTAATAGCTAATATAGCTTTGTGTTTAGCATATAATTCATCTTTTGCATTTCTTTCTTTTATCCAAAACCTGACTTCATAATCAATAGAGCTATTGCCAAAGCCTTTGTAAAATAATTCAACTTTTTCTCCAGGGAGTTGAGGTAGAGCGCTTTCAATAGCTTTGACAGTAATTTTTTCAACAAACTCTAAATCACTTTCGTAACCTACGCCACATTCAACAATAGCAATGCTTCTGTCATCTGTACTGAGGTTTTTAAATGGATTGTCAACTATTTTCGAGTTTGGAATTGAAACTAAATTTTGATCAGCAGTTTTTAAGGTTACACTTCTTAAATTGATATCGGTAACAAAACCTTCAAAATCGTTGGTCTCAACCCAATCTCCGATTTGAATTTTTGGTATAAAACTCAAAATAACACCAGAAAAAGTGTTGTTTAAAGTTCCTTGAAGCGCTAAACCTACAGCTAAACCAGCAACACCTGCAGCACCCAAAACCGCTGTTAATACTGAACTTAAATTTAATATACCCAAGGTTATAAAAAAACCAACAAGTATAATTATGGCTTTATAAATTCTAATAGTTACAACTCTAACAGAATGTTGAGCAGAAGTGCGAAGTAAAATTTTATTTAATAGCTTAGCTGTAAGATTGGCTAAAACAATGGAAAAAATAAATACAATTACAGCCAAAACGAAGTTAGGTAGACCCAATATAAAAGAATCTACCCAACCTTGAAATTTATCGTTAAGTTGACTCCAAGAGTTTTGCGTTTGATTTACAATGCTTTCGGAGACATCCTCTTGATAATAAAACATATTATATTTTTATTGCAAATTAACGCAATTTTTTAGTCCAAACATCAAGCATCCAACTTGTTTTTTCAAGTTCTCTAATGTATGCGCCTATCAAATCTATAGTACCTTCATCGCCTGCATCATCGGCAACGCTAACTACTTTACGCATTTGAGATATAATCGTACCGTGGTCTTCAAGCAAAACATCTACCATTTTAGCATCGTCTAAATCAGCACCAGATTCTTCAAGATTTGTAATCTTTAAATAATCTGATAAATTACTTTTCGGTGAATGTCTTAAAGTTAATATACGTTCTGCTATTTCATCAACTTTTAATTTTGCATCATCATACATTTCTTCAAATTTTTCGTGTAAATCAAAGAAATTAGTACCAATCACATTCCAATGAAAATTTCTTAATTTTTGATAGTATAAATGATAATCAGCTAATAGAACGTTAAGTTGTTCAACAGTCTTTGAAGTTTTTTCCTTGTCTAAATTTAAATAACTCATAGTTTTTATTTATTGATTTTAATATTACTATACAAATATACAATAGTTAAATCTTTTATTAGTCTTAACTCGTTAGACTTAATATAAGTTTAACGTCTTTTATCTGTTCAACTTTTTATTGAGTTCGTCAGAAATTTGACCACCTGAAATGCCGTATCCATCTACTAAAACCCCTTTTTTAGCATCAGAAGTTGTTATGGCATATAGAATGGAATTATCAGCAGGATTGGACATACCTTCAAACCTATGGCATTCGTCAACGTTGAATTCGTCAGGTTTATAGGAAGATTTATCTTGGTTTTCAGATATTCTATCAGACTCTATATTAAAGTCAAGTGTATAACCTTTATTTTTAAGTTCATTGATTTTTTGAGAAAGTGTAGTGTTATTCATTGTTATTGTTTTTTTTATTAAAATAATTAAAGCTTATAGGTAATGCCAGAAATAGAAAAAAATAATAGCCTGTAATAAGACCAATAAAAGCTATGATAAGACCTATTACATTTAAAATATTAATCCATTTCATATTTAAACATACAAAACCAACTTTACAGTGATAATGTATTTCATAAGCTTTTAACAAAAAAATTGTCTAATACCAAATCAGTCCACGTCGATTTGATAAACTAGGGGAGTAGAGAAATGGGTTTCGTCTTGGCGTGCCGGTCAACTTGTCTGCACGTTGATAAACCGAATTTTTTACCCTAAACGAACCAGAATAAATCGGTTGATCGTTATAATCCATAAAAATTGAAGCTTTTGAATTGTCAATTTCCACTTCAAAATTTGAAAATTGAGCCATTTGGCGTTCAACAGCATCATTAAAGTTTTGATAGGAAAGCTGATTAGTTTTAGAAGCAGAAGCCTGCATAAAATTAAATGTATTTTCTGCATTTGGCGAGGCAAATACATTGACATTTTTAACTAACAAATCAAAATCGTCTATTGTAAAATCTTGATAAAGTGGAGATTGTATTTTAGGTGACAACTCATTAGCATCTAATGGTGGCAAACTAAATTCCTGAGCTGTGGAAACTTGAACAACCATAATAACAAATAGATATGTCAAAAAATATTTCATTAATTAAATTTAAGCAAATTTTATTCCAATTCATTGAAATCTAAAAAAGAATCTTCTTCCCATAAGTCGGGAAAAAATTGTCTTCCTTGGTGTTTAGGATGAAGGTACTTTTTCCATTCTGAACCACCAGTAGCTTGTTTGTTTTCTCCTTTTTTGTCTAAGTAATGTTGAGCGGTTCTTAGATGAACCAATGGCCATTTTACATTATAGGCGTGGTCAAAAGTTTTCATAAATTTAATGAGTTCTTCTGAAGGATTTTCAATATTCTTAAAACGTTCAGCAAGAGTTTGACCGTGCATATCGGAAGCTAACACTTTAAGTTGATCAAGATATTTGTCTTCAAACAAACTTAAAGTCAATGTTTTAGAACCATCTTTTGGATTATAACCCGCTGAACGCCAATAGATATGCTCAAATATATCATCAATGCTTGGTGAATCGGGTAGTAAGCTCTGCTTGTTTTGATGTACAAGGTTTATTAATGGTGTGCAATAAATTTCTAAAAACCTGAATTGCGCACTTTGAAATCCACTTGCAGGAGTTAATGTCATCCTAAATTCATTATAATCATCATAACTCATTCCGTCTTTCATAACATCAAAAGAGGTAATGAGCATATCAGTATAACGAATGAGTCGTTTGAGTTTGTCTTTAAAATTAGATTCGGCCAAGTCAACTTCAAAAACAATTTGCTTTATTTCGTGGGTCATCAATTTTAAAACCAGCTCGGTAACTTGATGATAAATAATAAAAACCGTTTCATCTTTATAATCAGTTCGAGGTTTTTGGAGTGAGAGTAAAGTATCAACTTCAACATAATCCCAATAAGTGATTGGTTTTGAATGGAGTAAACCTTTAAGATAATTGGTAGGGTTTTCGCCTAAGTCGGTATATTTTTGTTGGAGTGCTTTAATAATGTCATCAGACATAAGTATAAATTTTACACAAAAATACTAAATAAAATCATGATTTCTTTAATAGTAAGGGGAAGCTTAGTTAATTTTAAATTGTATCAAATTCAAAATTTCTATTTTACATAATATATATTATGATTTTAATTGAATTAAAAAAATCATCGTAGATAAATATTACCAAATACCCCAAATAGATAATACATTTTTTATTCTACGATGATTCATTACAAATATATATGATTTAAATAAATAAAAAGAAAAAAATAAAATATTTTTTTTAATCAACTTGCTTATACATTAAACCTTACTTAGCCAATATCTAATGTAATCCCATTAATTTGCTCCAAAACAGCTTTTGCAGCAGATTCACCATTTAGCATTGCAGCATTTAAAGATCCATTTGATAATACGTCACCAGCTAAAAATATTTGATCTTTTAATTTGGTTTCGGTATGTGGTATTTGATAATTAATATGTTCTAAATCGGGTAATGCTTTTGGAATCTTATAATGTTTAAGCAATTTATGTGATTTAATACCACATATATCAAGTAATTCTTTCTGTACTTTTTCTGATAATTCCTCGTCACTCAATTTATGATCTTTGACAACACTCACAGATATAACTTGCTGTTTTTCTGAAGCTAAACTTGAATAGTGAAAATTATTTACTAATGTGTCTTCTTCTGCAATTAGTCCAATCATAGGTAAATTAATGACTCTATTTTTTACCTCAAAATACAGATTATCAACACTTTTCCACTCTTGAGATTGATTTTTTAAATTTGAGATTAAATCTGAAGGTTCAGTTGCTATAATAATAAAGTCTGCTTCGACTTGAGAATTATCTTTTAAGGTAATAATTCCATCTTTAACATCAGTAACCTTAGTATTAAAATGAAAAGTTGTTTGCTTCAATTGATTAGCAAGCTGATTAGGTATAGCTTGAATACCTTTTTCTGGAATTCCAGCTTTAGTTTCAGCAAATAGTTTGAAAGTAAATTCAAACATCCGACTTGAGGTTTCTAAATTTTCTTCTAGAAATACACCGGCATAAAATGGTTTGAAAAAATTATCAATAATTTTATCAGAAAATCCAAATGATTTGAGGTATTCATAAGTGGTAAGATTTTCAGACCTAAATATATCTTCAAATGACTTATATTTTAATGAACGATATAATTTTACAATTTTTAGTTTATCAGAAAAATGAGCCAGTTTTGAAAATAATGTCGAAAATAATAAATCAAAATCTTTTGAGGGGTTGCCCAATTTACCCTGTTTTCCATTTTTAAAAATAAACGCACCAGGAGCAAATGATTTAAGTTGCAAAAGTCCAATATCTAAATATTGTTGTACAGCTGGATAATTGGGTAATAAAATTTGGAAACCTTTATCAAATATATGTCCATCGATATAATCGGTTTGTACTCGCCCACCTACTCTATCACTTTGATCATAGATAACTGGATTATATCCTGCTTTTTCTAAATTTATAGCCGCGACAAGACCACTAACACCTGCACCAATAATTACAATCTTTTTATTCTTCATAAAATACTAATCACTCTATTTATAAATTTTTACTAAAAATAAGTCAAGTCTTTGAAAATTCAAATGAAAACACGTTATTTAATAAAAAAATTATGATGATATCTAAAGACGAAAACCAAATTAACCTTTATTACCATCCAGATTATTCTCTTTCAAAAAAATGTTTGGCAATAGCACACGCCAATAAAGCTGTTATCTTTCCCATAGATATAAGCAAAGCTGGCATTAGCCAAACTGATTGGTCTGAAATGGCGGAAATGCTTGACAAAAGCGTTGTTGACTTAATTAATTTAAATCATCCGTCTATAACGTCTAAATTTGGTAAATCTCCCAAAATAGATGAATTTGACGCTTTAAAAATTATAGAAAATCACCCTGAAGTCGTAGATAAACCTATTGCTATTAGAGGTAATCAAATAGTTCGCGCTTCACACGCTAACGATATATTAAAACTACAATCTGCTGACACAGGTAAAATTAAAATTCCTTAGTAATTCAATCATCTGACCAATATTTGATAGGATTTTTTTAATTTGCTAACAAGTTGAATTAATCCTTATAAAAATAAGCAATGAAAGTCCACCATATTTCAAACAAAAATTCTGTCTTAAACCAATTTTTAATTGAAGTAAGAGATGCCAGTATCCAAAAAGACAGATTGAGGTTTAGACACAACCTTGAACGTATTGGTGAGATACTCGCCTACGAAATGAGTAAAAGCCTTGACTACAAATCTCAAACTACATCAACTCCTCTTGGTCAGCATCAAAAACCACTTATTAAAAATGAGTTAGTTATATGTTCAATTTTGAGGGCTGGATTACCAATGCACAACGGAGTATCACGATTATTTGATCGTATTGATAATGCATTTATTTCAGCATACCGAACAACAAACACTAAAGGCGATTTTGAAATTCATTTAGAATATTGTGCGACTCCTGATCTAAATTCAAAGGATTTAATATTGGTTGACCCTATGCTAGCAACTGGACATTCTATTGTAGAAGTCTATAAATCTTTAACGGAAAAGTTTAAAATTTCCAAAATTCATATTTTATCTGCCATAGCTGCTCAGCCCGGCATTGATTTTCTTCAAACACAACTCAATGAAAATGCTCAACTTTGGGTCGCAGATATTGATAAAACACTTAATGATAAAGGTTATATTGTGCCTGGTTTAGGTGATGCTGGTGATTTGGCTTTTGGGTCGAAGCTTTAATGTGTTTATTGCTCGCCTGGAAATTTAATGTAATCTGGAACTAAAGATTTAGTTTTTACTGTGTCTTGTTTCGTTTTTTTAGTTTTCTTTTTTTGGTTTTGCCTTTTTTCTTCTTGATTTAATATTTTGCGGATAAGCTCTCCAAAAGTTTCAAAATCAACAGTATATGAAATTCCTGCGCCTTGTGTATATCCTAATTCTTCTCCAATAAATTGAATGTTACTTTCACGATTAAATACCTGAGCTCTTAATGAACCTGTTTCATTTAATAAAAAGTTAATTTCTACGTCGCCAAAAACAAAAGATTGGGTTTGGCCTCCGACGGGGACACCAAAGCGACCATTAATGAAAATTTTATCACTCAGTTGAGTTTGTAATGTCATCCCTACTCTATCTGACCCAACAGCATTTTGAGATGGAGTACGTTCAGCTTGAACATAATCTAAGCCAATATTAAACTTTCCTTCTTCATCTTTTAAAATTTGATCTAAAATACTTGTAGCTCGTTCTGCTATTAAATTTGAACCTATGGCGTTTAAACCAACGCCTTCATCATTGTAAAAAGTGCCTTGAACAACTAATGAAAGGGCTTGACGCTCAGTATTTTCACGCCCTTGGATTCTATAATCAAGTTCAGATTCAACCACAGAACTCAAATTAGGATATTCTAAATCAAAGCCAATATCAGGTTGCATTAATTCACCATTTAATGAAATAATAACATCAATAGGTATTTCTCTATTAATGGTAGGGTTTTCAAGTAATACAGCAGGATTGGCATTGGTTGTGTATTTAGCTTTTATATCCATATTGGCATCAACAGGATTACCATCCCAAGATAAATATCCACCTGGAATAACTTCAAACTTTTTTTCAATTAAACCTTGATATTTGTAGATGTATTCGCCAGATAGGGCAACAAAATCACCGTACATATCAAACTTTCCGTTGGTGTTTATTTCTATAAGTAAGTTGCCTTGACCTCTGCCTTTTAATGTACTACCACTTTCTTGGTCTACGACAACTTCAACCAAAGCATCTCTCGTAATTTCTAAATCAAAAGATAAACTTAAACCTGAAACTTCTTCAAAGGAGTAATTATTCCCTTTTGCTTTATTTGCTTTATCTTCAGGCGTTAGAAAATAAATAAACGAGTTATCTCCAATAGTTTCTGTATCAGATAAAGGTATGTTAAATACAGTATTCGGGTTACTCTTTGCGTTCACATTTATGTTTAAGGCATCTATAGGTCCAGTTATTGATGCACTACCTTCAATAAATGCTGTACCATAATACAAGCTCTCTTCTTTATAAGGTGTATCTAAAGTTAGAATGTTATCTGAACTTAAATTAAGATTCAAATTCCAAGTTGTAAAATTTTCGTGTGATATATCTCCATTTAAACGGCCTTTAGTTTGGTACTTAGTATCTGTAAGTTGAATGTTATAAAAAATAAATTTTTTGTCCTGAAGTAGAATTTTTGAATTATTTTCAAAATCAAAATCAATATTGAGATAAGGAAATTTTAAACCAGCTTTATTGAGAAATAATTCTCCTGAAAAATCTGGGTTTTGAAGTTCGCCTATGAGTTTAGCCTCACCATTTATTTTTCCTCTAATTCTACTTATGACTTCACCACCTAAAGGACTTAGAGCCTTTATGTCAAGCTCGTTCAGGTCTATGTTCAAATCAATAAATTGCGATTGATTTTTACTGCTAATTTTGCCATCTGCAGATAAAAAGTTTTGTTGTCCTTTAGATAAATAAGCTTTTAGGTCAAAGTCTGATAAGTCTTTATTGCCATTGGCAGAAAGTTTTAAATCTCCATAGTTAAAATCATTGACTGCAAAATCCCTCACCATAATGTTGAGGTTGGGCGAATATTGACCTTTATTTTGATAAATCTTCATTTGACCGTTAACAAGACCATTCAACTTTAAACTGTCTATATAAGGCGTAATGTTATTTAGCTCTACAGTCTTGAGGTTCAGATTTATATCTTTATAAGTTGAATCTCTCATTACACCATTTAATTTAATAATCTGATTTTTATACGATAGCATAATTGAGTCAAACATAAAATTCTGTAATCCAGGCTCTAATACAACACGATTATTTTTATAATCATTGTCTTTATTTATTTGCCAAGATTTATTTTTAAATAATATATCAGATTTCTGAAAGCCAAAAACAGTGTTATTCTCTTTATCATAAGTTTGATAAAGGCTCAAATTAAACCTATCGTCTTTAGTTTCTCCTCCTGAAAATTCTGTTCTAAAAAATAAAGTATCGTTGAGCTTAACATTAATTAAGTTTAAATCTGATATAGGGTATGTTGAGTTTTCAATATCAGCAACTTGTATATAAGTGTCAAAAAATGGATTTTGCTTGTCAATTTGTATTTCTATATCCTTTAATATATTTTTTTTGTATCTAATTTGAGGTGATATAAAGCGCAACTTCATTTCGTCTTCGTTTGAAGATATGTTCCCATTTATAAATGTTTGTGGGGCTATGCTTATTTCAGGAAAAATAGCTTCAACAACTTTGTTGTTTATTTTAAATTCAAAGTTGACATTTTTGTTTGCAAACTGGTTTTTTACTACATCTTTAAAATAAAGATTTCTAAAAGAAATATCTACAAATTCTGGTAGTTTTGAAGGGTCAAAATTACCGTAAATTCTACCGTCAATAACGTCGGGTGAATTTATAGAAATATTGTGAAGTCCGTTGTTAATTTCAGATTTCAACTCAAAATCTTTAAAATCATAGGTGTCAAAAGATGTTTTATAATTAAAATCATTGAATTTAATCAAACCAACAGCATCGTCAATACTATTGGCTTTTACATCAATTTTAAAACTACCTTTAAAAATTGAAATGCTGTCTTTTTCAACAAAATTCAACTTGTAGAGATCAGCATATTTAATATTGGATTGAAAATTATAAGCTTTTCTTTTATTTGAGGCATTGACCACACCTTCAAAGTCAAACAAAAAATTAGGGTCATCGCTGTTGAGCTTTCCATTAAAAATAGGATATTTCAAATTTCCATCTACACTTATATTACTGTAGACGTAGTTGTTAAACTCGAAGGCTTTAATTTGTCCTTCAATTTCAGTATCTAAAGACTCTTCTGTAAAACCTTTACCATCAACGTAAATATTAAAGCTAGCCGTTCCTAAACTATTTGATTGTGTCAACTTTGCCAAATTAACTTTTTTAAGGTCTAAAAAGCCATTGTATTGTACTTCATCGGCTAAATTCAAATCTATAAAATTGAGTTTCACTAAACCTTCGCCAACCGTGGAATTTAAATTGAGTTCAGCTTCTAGATTTTGGCCCTCTAATTGGGTTTGCCCCTTTAGGGTAAAATTACCCATATATTGTATAAATTCAGGTAAATTATCGCCTAGAACTTCTGGTAATAAACGCTTTAAATCAAAGTAATTTGTCGTGATATCAATGTTTTGTGTTTTTAACTTAAATTGATCAGCATTAGTGATTTGGTTAAAAACGATGTCGCCAAAAATTTGACTTCTCTGCATTCCGTTAATGTCAATGTTTTGAAAAGTAAAGTTATTTAATGTGCCTTTGAGCTGACCTGATAAAACCAAATTTTCACTTAAACCAAAACCCTTATAAAAATGATTTAAATCGGTTGTTGAAAGTTTTGATTGATTAAAACCTGCAGAGATTTGTACTTTATTTTCAAAATCAGACCAGTCGCCTGATTGATACTCAAATTTTAAATCAGTAACGATTTCAGATTCAGGCGTTACAAGTTTTAACCGGTCTAAACGCATTTCTGAAGCGTTCATAAAAAATTTGGATTGCAATCTGTCTATGATTAATCCATAACCCGTTGTTCCTGAAAGTGAATTGATATTTAAACTCACCTCATCATCTACAATATTGATATTATTGACATCAAAATTTAAGTTTTTTATACTAAATGCCTCTGGATCATCTAAATTATAATCTATGACGCTAAATTCACTATCAACCAAGAATACATCGTCAATATGTAGTTTGAAAGTTGAAGTAGAATCTTTGGGTTTATCCGTTTCAAACTTCTGTAGAAAAATTCCAAGATTATCAGAATCTTCATTTTTATATCGTATCAATTTCATCTTTAAGCCTTCAATCTCAGTACTACTCAAATCTAAATTGCCTTTATTAAGAAGTCCTGAAATATTGAAAATAGAAGTTGATAATTTATTGATATCAAAAATCGTATCGTTCTTATGATCTAAAACTTCGATTTCACTTATTTCAATATCAGCATTAATGCCTATTCTCAAGCGTTCAATATTAATTTGGGTACCGTAAGTTTCATTGATATTATCAGTCAATTTTTGAGCTGTATAAGTCTGAACACCAGGAATTAAAAAAATCAAAACAATTAGTAGAAATAGCAAAACAATAGCTATAACGATTCGCTTGACAATATGAAAAATACGTTTTATAATGTCCTTATATTTTAGTTAAACAAATATACATTTAATCTATGATTGATAATAAGTAAAAATCTTTAGCTTTGTTAAACATTTCAATAACTATGCCTGTTTACATTTATGATCAAAAAATCAATTTATATTCTTGCTATAGAATCTTCTTGTGATGATACTTCTGCTTCTGTTTTTGAAAACGATAAAAAACTAAGCAATATTATAGCCACACAATCAATTCACGAAGCCTACGGCGGCGTAGTTCCAGAATTGGCCTCAAGAGCTCATCAAAAAAACATTGTGCCTGTTGTAGACCAAGCCTTAAAACAGGCAAAAATAAATCGAAAGGACTTAAATGCCATTGCCTATACAAAAGGTCCCGGACTTATGGGTTCACTTTTGGTTGGCTCATCTTTTGCTAAATCTATGGCTTTGGCCTTAGAAATTCCACTCATTGAAGTTCATCATATGCAAGCGCACATTTTGGCACATTTTATTGATGACGATCAAAAAACACCAGAGTTTCCTTTTTTAGCATTAACAATTAGTGGTGGGCATACTCAAATTGTAATGGTCAATGATTTCTTTGATATGGAAATTATAGGCGAAACCCTTGATGATGCTGTTGGGGAAGCTTTCGATAAATGTGGAAAAATGATGGGGTTGGGTTATCCAGCTGGCCCAATAATAGACAAACTTGCTAAAGAAGGTAACCCAGAACGCTTCACGTTTTCAAAACCTAAAGTTAAGGGTCTTGATTTTAGCTTTAGCGGACTCAAAACAGCAGTTTTATATTTTTTACAAAAACAGAAAAAAAACAATCCTAATTTTGTTGAAGAAAACCAAAAAGATATTTGCGCCTCTTTTCAGCAAACAGTTGTCGATATATTAATGGACAAACTAAAACTTGCCGTTAAAGAAACCGGTATTTCTCGCATTGCAATTGGCGGTGGTGTTTCAGCCAATTCAGGCATTAGAGAAGCCTTAAAACAAGCTGAAAAACAACTTCAATGGAGTTGTTACATTCCAAAATTTGAATACTGTTTAGACAATGCCGCTATGATAGCTATAGTTGGCTACTATAAATATTTACAAAATAATTTTGCAGATTTCAGCTCAACCTCTAAAGCCAGATTAAAACTATGAGACTACTTTACTTTTGTTTTATTATATTTATATTTTCTATATCCTCAAATGCTCAGAGAGGTTTATTTAACCAACCTTATGAGATTATTTTAAATGATTTTAACCTGAGTAAATCAGAACTTGATAACTATAAAAGCCAAGGCAAAATTATCATCTTTAATGAAGTAAAACACAAAACTAAATTAGCTAAAAGGTTTCTGAATTTCAGAAAAGGTAAATCAAAAACTTACAATAAAGGATTTTATGAGGTTAATTATGAGGTTATTGCTAAAGAAAAAATTCCTCACCATAGAGTTAGATATATATATGTTGACCAATCAAAATTTGAAACTGAAGAAACTTTAAATGATTATTTACAGAAAGTAAGGTCACTTTTAAAAGAAACGGCCTTTAAATCTGTTGCTATGCAATACTCAATGGACTATCATAAAAATATGGGTGGTGACTCAGGTTGGTTTAAGCAAGGCAAAACCCTTGCTGATTTTTTTGATAATGCCACATCAACCAATAGACTTTCTGAGGAAATTTTTGAATTTGAAATTCCTGAGTTAAACGCCTATTATTTTGTCAAAAAAACACATTCAAAAAAAGACATCAAAGAAGTCTTAGTTTTAGAGACTAAAATCAAAAAATAAATATGCAGTTATTTTATGACAAACACATAAATTCTAGTGTTAAAACACATCAAATTGCCATTGATGAAAGTCGGCATATTTTAAGAGTGTTACGTAAACAAATTGGTGATATTATTTTTTTAACCAATGGTTTGGGTCAAGGTTTTAAATGTGAAATTTGTACAGTGGCTTCAAAACAATGTGAAGTTAATATTATAGAGGTTTTTGAAGATGAGCCACTACCCTATCATTTACATATAGCCATTGCTCCTACAAAATCAAGTGACAGGTTTGAATTTTTTTTAGAAAAAGCAACAGAAATTGGGATTTCTGAAATTACGCCTTTATTGTGCACAAACAGTGAACGTAAGCGACTCAATACCAAACGCTGTCATAAAATTTTACAAAGTGCAATGAAACAATCTCAACGTTTACATTTGCCACAACTTAATGAAATGATGACTTTTGAAAAATTTATGACACAAGACTTTGACACAAGTTATAAATTTATTGCTCATTGTGAAAACCAAAAAAAGTCTTACTTTCCAAATCATTTAAAAGAGCATAACAAAATTTGTATGCTCATAGGCCCTGAAGGTGATTTTAATTTGAGTGAAATTGAAATGGCTTTAAATTCAAACTTTAAACCAGTAAGTTTAGGAAAAAAACGTTTTAGAACTGAAACAGCAGGTATATTTGTTTGCCAAGCCTTAGCTTTACATCATCATCTTTAATCATTTTATAATGAAACATTTAGGTTTAATTTTTTTAATATTTATTTCTTATCATATTTCAGCTCAAGAAATCGCAGTGATGAAATACAAAGGCGGTGGCGATTGGTATAGTAATCCTACAGCTTTACCTAACCTTGTTAGATTTTGTAACACAGAAATCAACACTGCCATAGCTGAAAAAACGCCTACTGTTACGCCAGATTCACCTGAACTCTTTAATTATCCTTATGTTTATTTAACGGGTCACGGCAATGTATTTTTTAGTGAAAAAGATGCACAAAATTTAAGAAACTATTTATTAAGTGGCGGATTTCTTCACGTTGATGATAATTATGGTTTGGAACCATATTTTAGAAAAGCCATTAAAACCGTATTTCCTGACAAAACTTTAGAAGAAATTCCAGCCAATCATCACATATTTTCAAATGCATTTAGTTTTCCAAAGGGCTTGCCAAAAATACATGTCCACGATGGAAAACCTCCAAAATTATTCGGCTTAAGTCACGAAGGTAGATTGATCTTGATCTTTTCATATGAGAGTGATTTAGGCAATGGTTGGGAAGACCCCGAAGTCCATAATGATCCAGAAGAAGTAAGATTAAAAGCTTTAAAAATGGGCGCTAATATCATTAAATACGTTTTTTCAAACTAAGGATTCAAAATGCAGCAATTAGCTCATAAAGACATTACAAATAAAAAAAATAGGCTGTCAATTATTTTAGTTTGTGATGTTTTAAATTCACCAGCTAATTTAGGAAGTCTTTGCAGAATAGCTGAGGCTTTTAGTGTTACAAAATTGTATATAAACCAAGCCAATAAAGACTTTCTGAAATCTAATAGACTTAAAAAAACGGCTCGAAACACTGATCAACTTATAGATTTAGAGTTCTATACTGTTTTTACTCAGCTGTATAAAACCCTCAAAATTGAGCAATATGAGTGTGTTGTCTTAGAATATTGTGATAAAAGTATAGCTCTGCCACAAGTAAGATTTAATTCAAAAACAGCATTAATTGTTGGTAATGAGAAATCAGGTGTATCAGAGACTATTTTAAATCTTGTTGAAAAATCAACTCATATTGATATGTATGGTAGCAACAGTAGTATAAATGTAGCTCAAGCTGCAGCTATTGCGCTTTACGAATGTGTAAATCAGCAGCGATGAGTTTAGACGAAAATATTTTACAACCAGATGTTATTGAGTTTGTAAAACAACACGAAAATCAAGATATTCCAAAATTGATTTTAAAAGGTAGCCCTTTTAAATCTGTTAGTGTTCAAAATATTGCTCAGCAAATTAAAGGTCGACAAGTCGCTAAAACAAAATTTCCAAAACTATATAATTGTGCAACAATCATTTATCCGCCAAAGCTAAACTTAGAGCAATCTTCATCAGAAGTTGCCGCAAACTATAAAGCTCAGCTTGTAAACAAAGAAGATAAAGTTATTGATATTACTGGCGGAATGGGAATAGATGCTTTAGCATTTGCTCAAAAATCTAACAGTGTAACCTATTGTGAGATACAATCCAAAACTTTTGAATATGCTCAGCACAATCTTAAAACTCTAAACCCAAAAATAAAATTATACCAATGTGATGGCATAGAGTTTCTTGGTCAAAATAAAACTAAATATGATTTAATATATGTCGATCCTACCAGACGAGATAAGCATCAAAAAAAAGTATATAGACTTGAAGACTCTACGCCTAATATTTTAGAATACTTAGATTTATTTCAATCAAAATCTAGTCGTATTTTAATTAAAACCTCACCTTTAATCGACTTAAAGTATTGCTTAAATAAAATAATATTAATAACTGAAATACACATTGTTGCTTTTAAAAATGAAGTTAAAGAGGTCTTGATTTTAATAGATTTTAATTCTGCTGAAAAGATTCCTGTTTTAAAAGCTGTAAATTTAGAAACACATCAAAATAATTTTCAAGGTCAATTAACTTTATTAGATAAATCACCAGAAATATCTGAACCACAAGCTTATTTATATGAACCCAATGCAGCCATTATGAAATCTGGTTTATTTGGCGAATTATCAATTCAATTTAATCTGACAGCTTTGGCTAAAAACACACATTTGTTTACTAGTAATGACTTAATTAATTTTCCAGGACGACGATTTAAAATTAAATCCATAGTATTACCTAAAAAGAAAGATTTAAAAAAGCATATTCCTCATTTAAAAGCTAACGTTAGTAGTAGAAACTATCCTCTAAAACCCGAACAGATCAAAGCGAAATACCAAATACAAGATGGTGGTGATTGTTATGCTTTTTTTGCTTCAGATTTTAAAAATCAAAAAATAGTATTAATTTGTCGTAAAATTTAGAATTGATGATAAAAGCCTATTTAATTGTTTTTCTACTTACCTTTTCTCTCTTATCTTATGGACAATGTGAGTACAGTGAAATGGCTTATGACAATTCGACTAATCAAGCTTATTTAAAGTCACTTCCAATAACTTTAGACATCTACGAAACTCCACTTAACGGCAGAATTATATTAGCATCATTAATAAGAACTGGCAACCAATACTTTATAGAGATAGAAATCACAAAAGACTCATCTACTCAAGATTTAGAGCCTATTTGTTTTGAAAAAGGCTCTCGCTTAAGTTTTTCACTCAAAGATGGATCAATTGTTAGCATACCTCAAGTAGATGAAAAGATATGTGGTGTAAAATTTTATGATGAAGATTCAGGATTTACTACGATATCAAACTTTGCAAAATTCGTTTTAACGCAGAACGCTTTTGATACCTTAATCAAGTCTGAGATTGTATTGATGAAAATAAATTCTACAGATTTTGAAAAAACATTTGTTCTAAAAGATGAGTTAACTCAAACTCAAGCAGATTCAACTATGACAACAAATCCAAGTCGTTTTTTTATAAATAATATTGAGTGTATGACTAACCCAAATTTTAATTGATTTTGAAAGCGTCTTTTTCTTCTTTAATTAAATCCATTGGACCTGGTTTTTTGTTGGCTGGTGCAGCTATTGGTGTTTCACATTTGGTTCAAGCGACACGAGCCGGGGCTGAATATGGTTTTGTCTTAATTGTGGCTTTAATTATTGCTTGTTTAACCAAGTATCCATTTATGGAGTTTGGACCGCGCTATACATCTACAACAGGTAAATCTTTAATAGAAGGTTACAAAGGTATTGGTCAATGGGCTCTGCAGCTTTATTTTATTATAAGTATCGGCAGTGCTTTCATAATTCAAGCTACTGTTACATTGGTAACGGCTGGATTAGCCGAATACTTATTTCGTCTAGGAATAAGTGTCTTTGGTTGGTCGTGTATTATTCTGAGCCTTTGTATACTTATTCTTTGGATAGGACGATATAAAACTATTGACCGTTTAATGAAGCTTTTAATTAGTGGTTTAACAATAGCTACATTAATTGCAGTGTTTTTAGCATTAGATAACGAAAAAAACACCAACCTTTTTAACTTTACGCATCCCGATATATGGCAAGTGAGTTCAATTACTTTTATCATTGCATTTATGGGCTGGATGCCTATACCTGTTGATGCTTCTGTTTGGCATTCAATCTGGACCAAAGAAAAAAATAAACAATATCTCAACAATTCTACTAAAAATAGTTTATTAGACTTTAATATTGGGTATCTATCTGCTTCGTTTATTGGCTTGTTGTTTTTTTTGCTTGGTGTTTTAGTTTTCTTTGGTAGAGAAATAGAATTATCAACAACTGCTGTTGGGTTTTCAGGTCAGCTGATAGAAATGTACCAATACAGTATTGGCGAATGGAGTAAAACCATTATTGCTATAGCTGCCTTTTTTGCTATATTTAGCACTACTTTAGCCGTAACCGATGCTTATCCAAGAGTATTTGATGAGTATATAAAGTTGCAAATCAAAACAGGAAAACATTCTAAAAATCGCTACGTTCTCCTTCTTATTTTTATTTCAATTTTGAGTTTAGGGCTACTCTTCTTCTTTTCTAATAGTTTTACAGTATTTATAGATTTTGCAACAGGTTTAGCTTTTTTAACCTCGCCCGTAATTGCTTGGCTAAATTTGAAATTAGTTACAGCAAATGATTTTCCAAAGAACCAAAAGCTAAAACCAGTTTATCTTTGGTTTAGTAAAATTTGTCTTGTTTTCCTAATTTGTTTTGGGCTGTTTTACTTAGGTTTTCATCTATTAACTTAAGTCAATTATAATTTACCTTTAATAATCTCCTCAACTACTTCAGGATTAAGCAATGTGCTGGTATCTCCCAGATTATTTGTGTCATCTGAAGCGATTTTTCTTAAAATTCTACGCATTATTTTGCCACTTCTGGTTTTGGGCAAACCATTAGTAAATTGAATTTTATCCAGTTTAGCAATTGGACCAATTTGTTCGGTAATGATTTGATTGATTTCATTTCTAACGTTATCTTGGTTTCTACTTTCTCCAGTTTCTTTCATCGTGATATAGCCATAAAGTGCATTACCTTTGACCTCGTGCGGAAAACCTACAATGGCACTTTCTATCACGGCTGGATGTTCATTGATGGCGTCTTCAATCGGTGCGGTACCTAAATTATGTCCTGAAACAATAATCACATCATCTACTCTACCAGTAATTCTGTAATAACCAACTTCATCTCTAAAAGCTGCATCACCAGAGAAATACATATTTTTAAAAGCTGAAAAATACGTGTCTTTATAACGTTGGTGATTACCCCAAATAGTCCTGGCTATGCTCGGCCAAGGGAATTTAATACACAAACGCCCGTCAACTTGATTGGCTTCAACAGGTTTTCCATTTTCATCCATTAAAACAGGTTGAATACCAATAAAAGGTAATGTGGCATAAGTCGGTTTAGTTGGTGTGGCAAATGGAATAGGCGAAATCATAATACCACCTGTTTCGGTTTGCCACCACGTATCCACAATTGGAGATTTTTTCTTACCAACATTATCGTCATACCAATGCCAAGCTTCTTCATTGATTGGCTCACCAACCGTTCCAAGAACTTTAAGAGAAGACAAATCATGTTTTTCAATATGTTCAACACCTTCTTTAGCTAAAGCTCTAATGGCTGTTGGTGCTGTGTAAAATTGATTGACTTTATGTTTTTCTACAATATCCCAAAAGCGACTAAAGTCAGGGTGATTTGGAACGCCTTCAAACATCACTGTTGTTGCGCCATTACACAAAGGTCCATAAACAATATAACTATGACCTGTAATCCAACCAATATCGGCGGTACACCAATAGACATCATTATCTCTGTATTGAAATATATTTTTAAACGTGTAGGCGGTATAAACCATATAACCTGCTGTAGTGTGAACCATTCCTTTAGGTTGACCTGTTGAACCAGATGTATATAAGATAAATAAAGGATCTTCAGCGTCCATAACTTCAGCTTCACAATGTGCATCGGCTTGCTCTAAAAGTGGTTGAAGCCAATGGTCACGTCCTGATTTCATATCAGTATCGGTTTGAATACGTTTTGCTACAAGCACATTTTCTACACAACTGCAAGATTCAAGGGCTTCATCTACAATACCTTTCAAATCTATTGTTTTTGAACCGCGATAAGAACCATCACTTGTGATGAGCATTTTGCACTCAGAATCGTTGATACGTGTAGCTAAAGCATTGGCTGAAAATCCAGCAAAAACTACAGAATGAACGGCGCCAATTCGCGCACAAGCCAAGACTGAAATAGCCAATTCTGGTATCATAGGCAGATATATGCAAACCCTATCGCCTTTTTTAATGCCTTTTGATTTTAAAACGTTCGCCATTTGGCAAACTTTTTTGTGTAACTCTTTATAGGAAATATGTTGGGCGACTTCACTTGGGTCATTTGGTTCAAACAAAATGGCGGTTTTATCGCCTTGTGTGTTTAAATGTCTGTCTATACAGTTTTCTGTGATGTTGAGTTTGGCGCCTTCAAACCATTTGATTTCGGGTTTAGAAAAATCCCATTCTAAAACTTTATCCCATTTTTTGCGCCACATAAAATGTTCTTCAGCAATTTCTTCCCAAAAGGTTTCTGGGTTTCTGACTGATTTTCTGTAGACTTGGAAGTATTCTTCAAAATTTTTGATGTGATAGTTGCTCATTGTCTGAAGGTTTTAATATTGTACTTAAGATGGAAGTTCAATTTTTAAAAATAAAATATTTATTGGATATAACGGATTTAAACTTGCAAGGTTTTGAAAACCATTGATTCTTTTAAATATTACAAACCTGCAAGGTTTCTAAAACCTTACAGGTTGAATTGTGATTAACTTTTGAATCTTTCTACTTGCTGCGTGAGGGATTGCAACTAAGCTTTATGCGGGAGACACGCCCAAATAATTTATTTACTTTTTTGGAGGCTGTGAAGGTCTGACTTCAATTTTGCTGGGTAAGGTTCTGGGATTGAGTTTGAAAAGATCAACTACAATTTCGCCTAAGTCTTCGATTTGTATTTTCCAAGCATCGCTTTCGTCGGGTTCGTTACCATTAAAATAGGTAGAAACAGAACCCGGCATTATGGTCGAAACGTTGACGCCTTTTTGTCTTAAATCGAGCATCACAGCTTGTGTGAAACCTGTAACACCAAATTTGCTGGCATTGTACGCCGCACCACCTGCAAAGAAATTTTCGCCTGCTAAACTGGAAATGCTGATGAAATAACCTTTAGTTTTCTTAAGCGCCTCAACAGATGATTTTATGGTGTAAAACACACCGCTTAAGTTAGTATCAATCACTTCTTGCCACTGCTCTACCGTAATGTCTTCAATGCTTCCAAAATGCCCTAATCCCGCGTTAGCTATGACATAGTCAACTTGTCCAAAAGCGTCTTCGGCTTTGTCAACAGCGGATTTTACAGCTTTGTAATCACGCACATCGGCTTCTATACCAAGACATTTGACATTATATTTTTCTGATATGGCTTTAGCAGCTTGGTCTGCGCTACTTTGACTTCGACTGGTCAATACACTGTGAACGCCTTCTTGCGCAAGACTTTCGGCTATACCGTAACCAATTCCTTTTGAACCACCTGTTATAAATGCTACTTTTCCTTTCATTATTAGTTTGTGTTTTTTTAATTTACTTCAAAAGTAAAGTTTAAGATTTAAGTTTTGGGTGATTTAAAAAAGGTTTAACCTTCTTTGTGTTGCAGGCTATTTTATCTCATGTTTTGCAACTGTTTTGCTAAAGTCATTTTAAAATAACTTTTACTTTATTTTTTTTAGGGAAGCATTAAGAAGTTAAGGGAGTTTAGTAATTTTTTTATAATAGGAAATAATCAAGGTTTTAACTCAATCTCATAAATATGTGGCGCAACGCCTTGATCAGACTCAGTAGATATGTATAGTTTGTCTTTATAAAATGTTAAACCTTCTGCTTGTGGTAATTCTGCATCATTGAGTTTGTAAATAGTTTTAGGTTTAAATGTAGAATCTAAGATGAGTAACCTCATATGTCTGCCGTCGAGCATATAAAAATTTTTGTTTTTTGGATGTTGAGTTAGTGAAGATGGCATAAATTCAGGCTCTTTCTTAAATAGTTTATCTTTTAAATCCAATTCATAAATGGGTGTTTCAATGAATTTCTGAGTTATCAAATCAAATCCGAAAAAGGGTTTGGTATTTTTGTCATTTTTCAACTTAAATTTTGGTGCCATGAATAATCGATTACTAACTGAATCGTAGTGCAAACCTTCAAAATTGTATTTTTCATTAATTTTTGATTGGTATGTTTTTACTATTGGTTTGCTAAAAACATTACTAATTTCAAATAATTTGCCATCACTTCGCAACACATAAATGGTCTTATTTGCTTTTGCGACAGATTCATAATCGCCACCTTGACCAAATTTTATTTTATTTTCAATAGATTTTGTTTTAAGGTTGTAAACAAACAAATAGCCATCTTCATCTTGAATACAAATCAAACGATTTTGATCCCAATGTACCATTCCCGAAATTTCTTTAAGTTCATCTGGTAACTCCCATTCTTTTGTTAGTTTATAGTGGTATTCTTTCAGTTCATTTCCAAGAATAAAATCCTTAAAAATGAGAAATGTTGCCAAAAATGCGACAATTAAAAATAGAATAATTTTCAAACCGAGTAAATTCTTAAACATCATAACGTATTGAAGAACAATTTTATTGATTTATCTTTGAACTTTAAACATTTTTAACATGAATCCGCAAACTCCTATTCATTATATTTTTGATATTATAAAGTCAAACTTTGATGTAAGTATTTTTTTTGCTTTGGTAATAAATGCTATTGCAAACACTATTATCCTTGTTATTCTCTCCTACATATTGTACAGGATTTTAAGAGGTACTGGTTTAAGTATAGTCAACAGGTTTGCTAAAAAATCTAAAACTCATTTTGATGATTTTTTGGTTCAAAATAAAACTTTTGTCAATTTATCAAATCTATTGGTGTTTTACGTCATATCAGCTTTTACAGATGAATTGTATTTAGATTTTCCAGTTTTTGAAGATGTCATGAGCAGCTTTATTCATGTACTTTTAGTTGTATTCACTATTTTGACAATTAGAAGTATTTTAAAAACCATTAAAGATTATCTCAAAACGCTTGATAATTTCAAAGACAAGCCGATAGAAAGTTACATTCAAGTTTTTATGATCTTGCTTTGGTTAGTAGGTATTATCATTATTTTTTCTATTATCACCGGTAAACCTTTAATGAAGTTTTTGATCGGATTAGGAACGGTTTCTGCTGTTTTGTTATTAGTATTTAAAGATACAATCCTAGGTTTTGTAGCCAGTATTCAAGTGGCTGCTAATGATACTGTTAGAATTGGCGATTGGATTACTATGGAAAAATACGGTGCTGATGGTGATGTTTACGAAATTAATTTAGCTTCTGTGAAAGTGAGAAATTTTGATAAAACGATTACCACCATTCCAACTTACTATTTGATATCTGATTCGTTTAAAAATTGGCGTGGTATGAGTGAATCAGGTGGTAGACGAATAAAACGTGCTATTATCATTAAAGCCAACAGTATAAAATTTGTAGATGATGATTTGTTTCAAAAGCTTAAAGGCATACAGCTTATTAATGGATATATAACAAACCAACAAGCCGATATTGATAAATATAACAAATCTAATAATGCTGATAAAAGCTTAACAATTAATGGTAGAAACCAAACCAATTTTGGCGTATTTAGAAAGTATATTGATGAATACTTGCACCAACATTCAGCTGTAAGTGATGATATGACTATTATGACCAGACAATTGGCGCCAACCGCTCAAGGTGTACCACTTGAGATTTATTGTTTTAGTGTAGATAAAGTTTGGAAAAACTACGAATATATCATAGCTGATATTTTTGATCATCTCTTGGCATCAATTCCTTATTTTGAGCTTGAAGCTTATGAATTACCAAGTGGTAGAGACTTGAATTTAATTAAAGCTTAACGTCTCAACGCCATTTAAAACTCTATTTTTGCACCCTGAAAAATAGGTATGATTCAGTTTTTGAAGTTTATTAAGCATAATTTAAAGCCTTTAAGTTATGGTTGGCTATTGACATTTTTGTCAAGTTTTGGGCAGACTTATTTAATTTCGCTTTATGTTATCCACATCACAAAGGCATTTGATATTACCGAAGGTACCTTTGGTGCGATATATGCCATTTGTACAGTGGCTTCGTCTATCATTATGCTAAGTATTGGTCATACGGTTGATCATATTTCAGTTAAAAAAGTGAGTTTTTATACCATTTTAGCTTTGGCTTTGTGTTGTATTTTAATGGGACTCTCTTATCACTTGGCTTTTGTGTTTTTGGCTTTAATCGGTTTAAGGTTAAGTGGACAAGGGATGTTAAGTCATATCAGTTTTACAATATTGTCTAAATTCTACGATAAAGACCGTGGCAAAGCCATTAGCTTTTCAACATTAGGGTTTTCAATCGGTGAAGCCATTTTACCCATTATCATAGTCAGCAGCATTGCTTATTTTAATTGGCGAATTGCAATGATTAGTAGTGGGGTTTTGTTATTGCTTTACTTAGTTCGTTTGAAATTTACAGATTTAAGTCATTTTGACAAACAACTCGATGCGCTTAAGCCCAGTTCCAAAAGCTTATTTAATGACTTTTTTGAGATTATAAAAGACAAGCGTTTTTTGATTGTTATGCCAACAAGTTTTGTGTTGAGTTACACTGCGACCGCCGTAGTGTTTTTTCAATATGTTTTTGTGGAACAAAAAGGCTGGTCTGTGACCTTGTATGCTTCATTTTTTACGGCTTATGCGGTTACTCGCTTATTGTTTTCATTATTCGGTGGGCTTTGGGTTGATCGATTTACAGCCAAAACACTGTTTAGGTTTTATTTGATTCCTATAGTGTTTGGTTTGATGGCTTTTGCTTATATCAATTCTATTGTTGGTGCACTGATCTTTTTGATTTTAATGGGAATTACAGTCGGTATGGCAGGTACGATAAAAACGTCGGTATTAGCCGAAATTTACGGTGTTAAAAAATTAGGAACCATAAGAAGTTTATTTACCATGTTTATGGTGTTAAGTACAGCTCTTGGACCTTTGGTAGTTGGTCAAATGATCGATATGGGTTTTAGCATAAAAATCATTATGATAAGCTTAGCCTTGTTTGTTTTGCTGTGTGTTTTAAATGCACAACGAATCAAATATATACCAAGGGTAAAAACAGAAATATAATTTTAAAAAGCAATAATAAATTAAGTTAATAGTTTATGATTTACCATTTTAAAAGGTTTAATTAGACAAAATGAATAATACTCCAAAAAAACATCAAAAGAAACCCAGGTGGAAATTACTGCATCAGTATTATAGCTATACAGGATTTTATAATTTTATTGGTAGAAGCTTAATTAAAGCTACACCACCAGTTATAGTGTTTATAGCAATTTTGTTAGGTATACATTTTTTTGTAATCGATATCAATAGTATTCTGCTTTATGTTACGGAAAATTTTCATCCTGTAGGCGTATTTGGGGTGTTCTTTGCTTCAGAGTCTATTTTAGGTTTAATTCCACCTGAGATATTTATTGCGTGGTCAGGTAAAAACGAATTGCCTTGGATTTTCTTAAGTATACTTGCTACTTTATCGTATTTAGGGGGTGTATTATCTTATTTTTTTGGACGTGGTATTGCCAATATTCCAAAAGTGTTTGTCTATTTAGAAGTCAAAATGTCTAAGCACATTAAAAACATGAGAAAATGGGGTGGACTATTGATTATAGCAGGTGCACTTCTTCCTTTGCCTTTTGCCATATCAAGTATAGCTGCTGGTATTATAAAATTTCCGTTCGGTAGCTTTTTGCTGTTTGGTTTGCTTAGATTTCTACGGTTTCTTATTTACGGATTACTAATTTTTGGAGTGTTGTAATTAATCCATATAAAGTTCATTTATTTTAGAGCGTAACTTTCTAGTATAATCTTCGTAAAGCCAATCACGGTAGTTTTTAGTGTTTCTAATAATGCATTTAGAATACTGCTTGATACGGTCTTGAATATCTTCCTTAAGTTCTCGCGCTAAAATACGAGCATCAAATACATCCTCAGAGTTTTCAATACACATTTGGGCATGTTGAGCTACAGATTCTTCAAGAACTAATTTTGATTTTTCACCGTTATTTACAGTTTCGTCGTAGCGTTTTTTAATGTCAAAGCTGATATCTTCAGTATTATTGAATTTTTCTCTAACTTCTTCTGGCATTTCATAAACAAACTGACTTTCAATTTCTTCATCAGAAACTACATTCTCTAAGAAATAATCAGGGTTTTTAAATATCATTTGCCAATCCACTTTCGCATCCCAAGGGCCGAAACGTGCAAAATTATTACCTAAATCTATAACATTGAACGTATCTTTATTAGGAAGTTTTCGAGACCCACGACCAATCATTTGAAAATATAAGGTCAAAGATTTTGTCGCTCGATTTAGAATAATATTTTCAACGGTTGGTTCATCAAATCCTGTAGTTAAAATACTAACCGACGTTAATATAGCATCAGGTTTTTGTTTGAACCACTTGAGGATAGCTTTTCGTTCTTTTTTATTATGTGTATTATCTAAGTGCTTAATTTCATAACCCGCTTCTTTAAAAGTATGGTAGACATACCAAGACGTGTTTATACCGTTGTTGAAAATTAAAGTTTTCTTACCCTTACATTTTTCTTCATAAGCCTGTAGTAGCTTAGTTTGCATATTCATATTGGTGTATAAATCCTCAGAAGATTTTACTGTATAATCACCATTAATGCCAACTTGTAGCTGACTTAATCCTACGTTGTACGTATAGGTTTTGGCTTTTGCTAAAAAACCTTGATTAATTAAAGATGGAATAGACTCGCCTACCAACAATTTATTATAGTTTTTATACATCGGTAGTTTAATGTTTGAGCTCAAAGGCGTTGCTGTAACACCGAGCAAAAACGTTTTTTCAAAAAACTTAAAGAGTTTAGTAAAAGAATTATAGTGCGCTTCGTCTATAATTGTTAAGCCAATGTTTTTTAAAGTTACTTTTTCATCATTAAGTCGATTATTGAGTGTTTCTACCATGGCTACAAAACACATATAGTCGTTATCGTCACTAAGCTCTTTAACCTGAGAGTTAATAATTTTGTTGTTAACACCAAACTCTTTAAGCATTTTTGAAGTTTGCTTACACAGCTCTATTCTATGAGTAAGTACGATAACTTTTTTACCTGTTTTGTTGATATAGCGTCTGACAATTTCTGAAAAAACTACTGTTTTTCCTCCACCTGTAGGTAATTGATACAATAAATTATAATCATTTTTTTCATTCTCAATATGATCAAATATGTTTTCAAGATCTTTTTCTTGGTAACTATAAAGGGATTTATCAGCTGTTTTTGTCAACATAAAGATGTTTCATTTGGTTTAAAAGGTTTGCAAAAATAAGTAGAAATAAAAGTTAACTAAAATTTAAAAGGTTAAAAAGCATTAAAAATCGTTTTTAGGACCAATAATCTTATAATTAATTTATTTTTGCCCTTTTAAATTATAAGTTTTGAAAAACAAAAAAGCACAACAAAAATTAGAAAGCATAATTAGTGAAGTTGAACAAAGCGATTCAGTTTCTCTTTCATTAGTAGACAATCTAAAAGCCTTAAGAGCACATGCGGTAGAGGAAAAGCTTCCCGTAGTAGCTAAAGCGCTTCGTTTAGCATACGAACATATTGAAGAAAATGAAAGTTTTATTATTCCCATACCTACCGACGAGCCTCTTGAAGGCGAGGAAGATGATGTTCAGTTAATTACTGGGGTTGAAAGTTTTGTATATTTTATGAATTTAATTAAAAATTCAACCAACAAAGTCAATCTTCAGGAGATTAGAGAGTACAATAGGTTAATGGATTTATGATAATTTTCTAAACAAAAAAATCGTGTTTTTAGCACGACTTTTTTATATGTTAGGAAAATTGTTTTTTTTACATTTCATCAAATATAGAGTGCATCAATCGCTTTTTATCATTGATACTTTCTTCTAAAGATATCATAGTTTCTGTACGTTGAACACCTTCTATATCATCAATTTTAAATATAATATCTTTAGCATGGTCAGTGTTTCTGGCTCGTAGCTTACAGAATACATTATATTTTCCTGTAGTTATACTTGCGACAGTTACATTTGGTATTTCTCCTATTCTGTTGATAACAAATTGAGTTTGAGAGGTTTTTTTCAAATAAATTCCAACATAAGCAATAAACGTATAGCCCAGTTTTTTGTAATCTAAACTTAAACTTGACCCTGTAATAATTCCTGCTTCTTCCATTTTTTTAACCCTGACATGTACCGTACCAGCAGATATCAATAATTTTTTAGCTATATCTGTAAATGGCGTACGCGTATTTTCGATAAGCATGTTTAGAATTTTGTGGTCGGTATCGTCTAACTTAATCTTTGACATTTTTTATATTTTAATGAATTAACAGCAAAAATAATGCTTTTTCATCAACAAAACATCAATTTTATCAATAATTTTATAAGTATAAAACTTAACTACATGGTTTTCGTTAGCATTTTATCAAACATTTAAATCAAATTCTTGATCTGCTATTCTAAGTTGATGAATAGCGTCTCCAATTTTAATATTATTTTGACTATTTATAGACAGATTATTTTTTTTGGCATCTATAAAACGATGAGTGTAGAAGTGCTTGAGTGGTTTTAAAGCTTCAATAACAGGCTTAAATTGCACACTACCTTCAGCAAGTATCTCCTTATAAACAACTCCTATATCATTAGAATATAAATTTTTAGCTCCACTAATGATGCAGTCATAATAAAGCTTTTGATTCATTGGAATATCAAAATAGGTTTTAAAATCATACTTGCTGAGTTCATCTTCTGAAATTATATCTAGCATTTTTAAAAGGCTCAAAAACACAAATTGACGTGTTTTGTTTCTATTATAATCATTTTGATAGTGTCCAGCTTCAAACAATACTGTAGGAACATCACTACTCTGAATATAATCTCCAAAGCAATTTGGATTATAAGCATCATCATAACCACCAATTTGATTAGGTATGAAGTCTTGAAGCATTTCATAAGCTGCAGAAATCAGCTGCATTCCTACTTTTCGGGTTGATATTACTGACCTTTCATCATCTATTGATGGTGATAAAAAAGATAAAGTAGCGGGATAATCTGCTTTTCCAGCACTAAAAATAGTCCGTTGTCCATGCATATTAAAACAATAATTAGGTTTAAAATCATTTAAAACTTTAAAAAAGGCTTGAGTTTCACTTTGACTTTGTTTCATAGCATCTCTATTGAGATCTTTATTATGTGCATTTAACCTATTGTAAACAGCAGCACCATCAGGATTTAACATAGGTATAATTTTAATGGTACATTTAGCTATTAAGGTTTTGACAAAACTCGTGTTTTCATTTAAATGTAAATAGTTCAAAAGGTCTAACAAAGCCTTTGTTGTAGTGGTTTCATTTCCGTGCATTTGAGACCAAATGAGGATTTTACTAGCGCCTTTTCCAATATTAATTTCATAAATAGGCCGCTTTAATTCAGACAGTCCAATTTTCTGGTGTGAATAAAAAGGAAATACACAATTACTTAAATACTCTTGCAGTTGTTTATAACCTAAATACCGATTATTAAAACCAGAAACTTCAATTACTGAATAATTTTGCAGTAGTGTTTTGTATGTTAATTTATTCATGTTACAAATGTATACAATCATTATTTTACATTTGTAAACATAAAGAATATTACAATTGTATACTACGCTGAATAGTTTTGTTACATTTGTAAATACAACTAAGCTGTGTCAAAAGGAAATATTCCTATAAAATATTAAATATAACTTATATCTCAACATATCAACTATTTATAATATTATATTTAAATCTTTTGTTTATATCTATAACACCTCTATGACTCTGTTGTTTTGTTTTAAAATAATTATTTACATTTGTAAAAATAAGTTTAAATCATAAATAGTTTACAATGGTAAACAGTAAAGAGTTTTCTGAACGCTTAGAGCAAATCTTTGAGTATTACGATTTGAACGCTTCTGCGTTTGCTGATAAAATTGATGTAGGTCGAGCTTCTATCTCTCATCTCTTATCGGGTCGAAATAAACCGAGTTTAGATTTTGTTATGCGTGTGGTCAAAACTTTTCCTGAAGTCGAATTGTATTGGCTACTTAATGGTAAAGGTCAATTTCCCGAAAAAGAGAACAAAGAAACTGAGACTAAGGTAAACTCATCAACGAGTGAGTCTAAAACAATTAAAACTTCAACCCCACCTCACCCAGAATCTAAACCAAATGATGATTACTCAAATTCTGATATAAAACGCATTGTAATTTTTTATAAAAATGGAACGTTTAAATCCTACACTCCAAATTAAAAATTAATTTTGCAATATGAAATTTTGTATTTTAATATTGATTATTGTATTAACTTCATGCTATTCACCTAACAGGGATTGTACAAACTTTAAGACAGGAAAGTTTAAATATGAAGCCCTTGTCAATGGGAAGTTGGAAAAAACTATTTTTATTAGAAATGACAGCTTTCAAATTGAATTATACAAAACTAAAACAGACACTTCTAAAATCAGGTGGATCAATAATTGCGAATTTATCTTAACGCCTATTAATCCAGAAAGTATTCTCGATCAGTACCAAATGCATATGAAAATACTTAAAACAAATCCAAATAGTTACACATTTGAATATAATGTAGTTGGTGAAGCACAGAAAGAGTCAGGACGCGCTGAAATTATAAACTAAACTGTATCAAGTTGCACGTATTAAATTAAATTGTATATTTGCAACCGATAAAAAATTTATCATACATAATAATCATTGAAATAATATTTGCATGTATATCACATCAGAAGACAAAAAAAAATTATTTGCTAAGCACGGTAAAAATGAGAATGATACCGGCTCAACAGAAGGTCAAATTGCATTAATGACTAAGAGAATTCAGCACATTTCTCAACACTTAAAACAAAATCAAAAAGATTTCAACTCAGAAAGAGCTTTGGTTAAAACTGTTGGTAGAAGAAGAAATTTGCTTAACTACTTAATGAAAAAAGACATTACGCGATACAGAGCAATCGTGAAAGATTTAGGTTTAAGAAAATAAATCTGCTAACCAGAAAGGGGCTTTTGCCCCTTTTTTTATGTTTTAAATTTGCTTTCCTTTATTTAAGTTTCCTTTGGTCTTTACATCATCAACAACACAACCGGACCGTCACGATAGGCGGAAACTTAAATTATAAATAATTATGATTCCAAAAACATTTAAAGAGGTAATAGACCTCGGTGATGGTAGAGAAATTACTATCGAAACAGGAAAACTCGCCAAACAAGCCCATGGTGCAGTTGAAGTAAGAATGGGCAATGCAGTCTTATTATGTACAGTTGTATCCTCATATACACCTACTAGAATGGACTTTTTTCCTCTCACTTTAGATTACAGAGAAAAATTTGCTGCTGCAGGTCGTTATCCTGGTGGTTTTATGAAACGAGAAGCACGCCCGAGTAACGAAGAAATTCTCGTTATGCGATTAGTTGATAGAGTTTTAAGACCTTTATTTCCAAGTGATTATATGTTTGAAACTCAAGTAATGATTCAACTTATGTCTCATGATGATGAAGTGATGCCTGATGCCCTTGCGGGTCTTGCTGCTTCAGCCGCTATTCAACTTTCAGACATTCCGTTTGAATATCCAATTTCTGAAGTCAGAGTTAGTCGAGTAAACGGTGAGTTTGTTATTAACCCTAGTCGTTCTCAAATAGATGAATCTGATATCGATATGATAGTTGGAGCTTCAGAAGATAGCGTTTCTATGGTTGAAGGCGAAATGCTGGAATGTTCTGAAGAAGACATGACTGAAGCTATAAAGTTTGCACACGAAGCCATCAAAAAACAATGTGAAGCTCAGAAAAAACTTGTAGCGCAAGTTGGTAAAAAACCGACTCGTGAATATGAAACGGCTAATGAAAATGATGATTTAAAACAAAAAATTCACGATACCGCCTACCAAGCTTGTTATGATGTCGCTAAAAAAGGTTTGTCTAAAAAAGAACGCTCAGAAGCCTTTTCAGAAATCAAAGACAATGTTAAAGCTTTATTTACCGAAGAAGAACAAGAAGAGTTTGGCGGTATGATTTCAAGATACTTTAAAGACGTACACAAAAACGCTATAAGAGATTTAACACTCAATGAAAAAGTGCGATTGGACGGAAGAGCAACTACTGAAATTAGACCGATTTGGTGCGAAGTGGATTATTTACCCTCTACGCATGGTTCTGCCGTATTTACTAGAGGTGAAACTCAAGCTTTGGCTACAACAACCCTAGGGACATCTAGAGAAGCCAATATGGTTGATAACCCCACATACCAAGGTGAAGAAACTTTTTACTTACACTATAACTTCCCTCCTTTTTGTACTGGTGAAGCTTACCCAATAAGAGGAACTTCCAGACGTGAAATAGGTCACGGTAACTTGGCACAACGTGCTTTAAAAAATATGATTCCTAAAGACTGTCCATACACAGTAAGGATCGTTTCAGAAGTATTAGAGTCTAATGGTTCATCGTCTATGGCAACAGTTTGTGCTGGCACAATGTCGCTTATGGATGCTGGTATTCAACTTAAAAAACCTGTATCTGGAATTGCTATGGGTCTAATTTCTGAAGGCGATAAATACGCCGTTTTATCTGACATTCTAGGCGACGAAGATCATCTTGGCGACATGGACTTTAAAGTTACAGGAACTGAAGACGGTATCACTGCTTGTCAAATGGACATTAAAGTCAAAGGCTTATCCTATGATATTTTAATCAAAGCTTTAAAACAAGCTCGTGATGGAAGATTACATATTTTAAATAAAATCACCGAAACCATTGCTGCACCAAACCAAGAGGTAAAAGCGCATGCACCAAAAATTATCACGAGAACTATACCTGGAGAATACATTGGTAGTTTGATTGGTCCAGGGGGCAAAACTATTCAAGAGCTTCAAAAATTAACTGGTACAACAATCGTTATCAATGAAGACGAAGAAACCGAACAAGGCATCGTTGAAATTTTAGGAACTAATCAAGAGGGTATTGATAAAGTTTTGGCTAAAATAGAAGCCATGTTGTTTAAACCTGAAAAAGGCAGCGTGTACGAAGTTAAAGTGATTAAGATATTAGATTTTGGGGCCGTTGTAGAATATGTTGAAGCACCAGGAAACGAAACCTTACTTCACATTTCTGAATTAGCTTGGGAAAGAACAAATGATGTCACCGATGTAGTAAATATTGGTGATGTTATAGATGTGAAATATTTTGGCTTTGATCCACGAACTAAAAAAGAGAAAGTCTCTAGAAAAGCATTACTTCCTAAACCAGAAGGCTACAAAGAGAGACCTTCTAAACCAAGAAGTGATCATTCAAGAAGAGATAATAGAAAATAATTTCTTATTATAGAATATAATTTAAATGTAAAGCCTGTCTCCTACCGACAGGCTTTTTTATATAAATATGTATTCCCTAAATTTTTAAAATATTTGTAAGTTGATACGATTTCACTTACTTTTGAAGCCTATAAAAAAGCATGAAAGCGTCTGTAATTATTAGTACTTACAATTCACCTGAATGGCTTCAAAAAGTGCTCTGGGGGTATTCAGTTCAAACAGAAAATAATTTTGAAATTGTTATTGCTGATGATGGTTCTGATCAAAGGACTTCAGAGATGTTGAAAATGATGCAAGAGAAAACAAGTTTAAGTATAAATCATATTTGGCACGAAGACCAAGGTTTTCAAAAAACAAAAATTTTAAATAAAGCCATATTAGCAACAGAATCTGATTATCTTATTTTTACTGATGGTGACTGTATACCAAGAGAAGATTTTGTAGAAACTCATCTAGAACACCGTAAATCAAAACATTTTCTGTCAGGAGGACATTTTCCATTAACAATGGAAATTTCTAATCTTATTAACAAAAAAGATATTATAAATCAAATCTGTTTTGACATCAATTGGTTAAAGTCGAAAGGTTTAAAATCAAGTTTTAAAAACATTAAACTTACCCAAAAACAAGCAGTATCAGAATTTATGAATGCTATTACACCTACTAAATCAACTTGGAATGGTGGAAATGCTTCAGCTTGGAAAAAAGACGTTATAGCTATTAATGGCTTTGACGAACGAATGCAATACGGTGGTGAAGATAGAGAGTTTGGCGAACGTCTTGTAAATTTTGGTATCTCTCCAAAACGTGTAAGGTATTTTGCTATTATTATACATTTAGAACACGAAAGAGGTTATGTCAATGAAGCTGCTTGGAAAAAGAACAATGAGATTAGAAATGAAACCAAAGAAAAAAATAAGGTTAAAACGCAATTTGGTCTTAACCAATATTTATCTTCAAAAAATCAATAAGTTTAGATTTAAATAAACTAGGCTCAAAAGCTTTATAGTAATGTTCTGCGTTTTGCTTTAAATCCTTTACGTTATGTTTTTTAAACCAATTATTTCTATAATCGCTCAAATGCACAGACGTGTTTGGATAACTTTCTTCGAAACTGTTCCAACCTTCTTTGATTATCCAAGGTGAAAAAATAGAAAAAGATGGTACATCTAAAGCTTTAGCTGTATTAATTGCACCACCTTCGTTACCTACAATAGCTTCGCATTGTGAACAAATACCAATAAAATCGCGTAAACTGTTTATATCTAAATCTTTAACGATATGATTCTGTGTTTTATCATCACATAAATTGATTAAGCTATCAATTTGTTCTTGTTGAGCAGGGATGTAATTTAATATTAAATGTGCTTTTGTATCCTTAACAATTAAGTTTAATAGTTCTGCCATATAATTTAGTGGATAGGTCTTTGAAGTTTCACTCCCTAAAGCACTTATCATAATACATGTTTTAGAATTAAGATCTGCATTTAATAATTTTTGTTTGGCAGTTTTTATTTCGTCTTGACTAAGATAGATTTTTGGTTTATTGTTGAATATTTTAACTTCAGGCAATAGTTGAGTTAAACGCAATCTGTTTTCGATAGCTGTCCCTGCTTCTGTTTGAGAAGAATGTTTAATTTTTACAGTATTTGTATAGTAAAATTGACTATAACTTTTTTTAAATCCAAAACGATTTTTAGCTTTTGAAAATCTACTAATCAATAAGCTTTCTAATTTACCGTAGGCATCAAAGACATGTGTGTATTTAGCTTTAGAGATTTGTTTTAGAAATTTATAAAATTGAACTTTGCTTTGTCTATACTTATCTTCAAAAATGATGAACTCATCAATGTAGGGATGGTTTTCAACTACAGGTAATGTAAATCTATTGATTAAATAGTGAATTTCAGCATTTGGGAAATTTCGTTTTAAATTTTCACAAATTAAGCTGCTTGTGAGTACATCCCCAATCATTTTTTGTTGAATAACGAGTATTTTCAAATCAATGTAAATTAACTTAAAGTTATATTAAGCGTTTTTTATTCCAAAATAAACTTTACGTCCACTTTAGATTCTATTTTTATTTTTTGAAAATCTATATCAATAGGCTCATAACTTTCGCTTTCACTTTTTTGCCTTATTTGAAGGTTTGCAACTTGATTAGCATAATAATTGATAACGTTGTTAACATCTGATATATATATAGCTTTTCCTACTTTTTGGTCAAGTGGTTTAACTAAGTAAATAGCGTTTTGTTTTGCTTTAGAAATGGCTTTAGATTTCAGCTTCAATTTCAAATCATCAACTCCGGTGAATTCGGTTTTTTGGATTCTAACATTTGATATATTTTGTTTTTCTAAATTTATTAAGACCTGACCTGCAGTTTTAGCATCGTATACTATTAATGTGTATGATTTAGTTTTTAAAACCTCTTGTTTTCTTAAAAAATATTTTTCAAAATTGCTTGCTATATCGTTAACAAATAGTTGTTTAGATAAGACTATTCCTAGTGATTTTAATTCATTAGCCATTTTTTTTTCCAATTCTTCGACAGATTTTTTTCCCTTTGTGTCTTCTTCAAAAATATTAATTGTCATATATATTTTATCAGGCGTTACCAAAGTATTAACCTTAGCTGAAGTTTCTATATAAGGCAAATCAATAAAATTTTTAGTTTGGGCATAAATAGATGTTGAAACTAAAACTAACAGTATGGTTTTTAAAAATTTCATTTTTTTAATTAATTTATTTTATTAATGACAACTTATACCGCTACATCATAAGTTCTTAAAGCATCGTTTAGAGATGTTTTTTTATTGGTACTTGCTTTACGCTGGCCGATAATTAAAGCACAAGGCACATTGTAATCACCTGCTGGAAACGACTTAGTATAACTGCCAGGAATTACCACTGAACGCGCAGGAACAATACCTTTCATTTCTTTAGGCTCGTTAGCTGTAACATCAATAATTTTTGTAGAAGCTGTTAGAACGACATTGGCGCCTAACACAGCTTCCTTCTCAACTCTAACACCTTCTACAACAATACTTCTCGAGCCGAGAAATGCATTATCTTCAATAATAACTGGCGCAGCTTGTAATGGTTCTAAAACCCCACCAATTCCAACGCCACCTGAGAGATGAACGTTTTTACCGATTTGAGCACAACTTCCTACCGTTGCCCAAGTGTCAACCATAGTACCAGCATCAACATAAGCGCCAATATTAACATAACTAGGCATCATAATCACACCGCTAGAAATATAAGCTCCGTGACGTGCAACCGCATTAGGTACAACACGGATGTCGCGTTCTTTGTAATTTGTTTTTAGTGGAATTTTATCGTGATATTCAAAAATACCAGCTTTTAAAGTTTCCATTTTTTGTATGGGAAAGTATAAGACAACAGCTTTTTTTACCCATTCATTAACTTGCCAGCCTTGGTCTGTAGGCTCAGCACAACGAAGTTTGCCCTGGTCTAAAAGTTCAATGACTTCTCTAATGGCTTTAATAGTTGTTTTTTCCTTTAAAAGGTCTCTGTTGTCCCAAGCTTTGGATATGATATCTTGTAAATTATTCATTTTAAAAATTTTTTGACAAATATAAGATTTTGCTTGGGCAGACATTAATAATGCTTATGCTATATTTGTAAAAAACTGCTTTATGCCACAAGTTATGGCTTTAGATTTTGGACTGAAACGCACAGGTGTTGCCGTTACAGATGATTTAAAAATGATTGCCTCTGGATTAAAAACAATTCCAACCCCAGAGCTTATGCCATTTCTAAAATCTTATTGCACTGAATTTGACGTTGATGAATTAGTAATAGGTCAACCTAAACACATCGATGGACAACTTATGGCTTTAGAAAGAAATATCCTGTGGTTAATTGAGGATATCAAAAAAGAATTTCCAAAACTAAAAATTATCAGAATTGACGAGCGTTATTCTTCAAAAATGGCTTCTCAAGCTATAGCACAAAGTAATTTAAGAAAGAAACAAAAACGAAGTAAAGGCTTAATAGATGAAATTAGTGCTACATTGATTTTACAGGATTACCTTAATTAGTATTCAATCTTTAGTTGGCAGTTTTCGGTTTTCAATCCAGAATATCAAGTATTTTCTAACGAATTCCAGCTACAAGCTGCCGACTATTCACTACTCACTAACCAATACCCATTTGTCTCAAAGATTGCTTAACTTTGCAAAACTTTATAAAAAGCTTTAAAATGATTTTACCTATTGTGGCTTATGGCGATCCTGTTTTAAAACGCAAAGCTAAAGACATCTCAGAAGATTATCCCGATCTAAAAGACCTTATAGACAATATGTTTGAAACCATGTATAATGCTCACGGCGTAGGTTTGGCAGCTCCTCAAATTGGGAAATCTATTCGTCTTTTTATTGTTGATGCGTCGCCTTTTGCAGAAGATGACAATATTTCTAATGAAGAAAGAGAAGAACTTAAATTGGCTAAAGAAGTGTTTATCAACCCTAAAATCAAAAATGAGCAAGGCGATGAATGGGACTTTAACGAAGGCTGTTTGAGTATTCCTGAAGTGCGTGAAGACGTGTTTAGAAAACCTAAAATAGACATTGAATATTACGATCGTGATTTCAATTTAAAGAAAAAAACACTTGAAGGTCTTTTTGCAAGAGTGGTTCAACACGAATACGACCATATTGAAGGCGTTTTGTTTACTGATAAACTATCTGGACTCAAAAAACGTTTAATCAAAGGTAAACTCAAGAAAATTTCAGAAGGAAAAATAGATGTAGATTATCGCATGCGTTTTCCTAAATTAAAAAAAAGTAAATAAACCCTTGATAAATCAACCTATCATCGCATATTTGCGAGCCTAAAAAATAATGTATGGAATTTGACAAAATCCTTTCTGTATCTGGAAAACCAGGTCTATACGAACTCAAAACCCAAACCCGAGCTGGCGTTTTGGCTCAATCGCTTGTTGATGGTAAAAAAATACAAGTTAACTTAAGAAACAATATTAGTATTTTATCAGAAATTTCTATTTACACTTATGCTGATGAAATTCCACTAAAAGAAGTTTTTTACAAGATCTACCAAAAAACTGATGGGCAGAAAAGTATTGACCATAAAAGCCCAAAAAAAGAACTTGAAAAATACTTTAGAGACATCTTACCTGAATACGACGAAGAACGTGTTTACCAAAGTGATATCAAAAAAGTCATTCAGTGGTATAACATATTAATTGAAAATGATTTTACAGATTTTCAAGATGAGAAAAAATCTGACGAAGAAGAATAAATGAGCAGACGCAACAGGCATAAAACTTTTGAAAATCTAGAAGTCGTAGATACGGGTCATAAAGGTAAAGCTGTGGCAAAAACCACTGATGGTCAGGTAGTTTTTGTAGATAATGCTATTCCTGGCGATATTGTTCACGCTAAGTCTTACAAAAAAAGACGCCGTTATTATCAAGCCAAACCTTTAGAGTTTGTCAAACTCTCAAAACATCGCACTGAGCCAGTTTGTGAACACTTCGGCACTTGCGGTGGCTGCAAGTGGCAAAACATGAAGTATGAACAACAATTGTTTTACAAACAAAAATCTGTTGAAGATAATTTAAAACGCATCGGTCATTTAGACTTGCCTCCTATTTCTGATATTAAAGCCAGCGAAAACATTTACTTCTACCGCAATAAAATGGAATTTTCATTTAGCAATAACCGTTGGTTAACACAGGAAGAAATTGAAAGCGAAAACAAAATTCAAGAAAAAAACGCTTTAGGCTTTCATATTCCTGGAATGTGGGATAAAATTTTAGATTTGAATACCTGTCACCTTCAACAAGACCCGAGCAATGCGATAAGAAATGAAGTGAAGCGTTTTGCTAATGAGAATAATTTAAATTTCTTTGATGTCAGACAACAATCGGGTTTACTTAGAACATTAATGATTCGTACAACTTCTAAGGGTGAAGTCATGGTACTCATTCAGTTTTATGACGATGAGGCTGATAAACGAGAAATGATACTTGAGCACCTTAAAAATAAATTTCCTGAAATTACCGCTTTGCTCTATGTCATTAACCAAAAAGCCAACGACACCATTTATGATCAAGAAGTAGTTTGCTATCACGGTCAAGAGTTTATCACAGAAGTGATGGAAGATTTGAAGTTTAAAATTGATGCCAAATCTTTTTACCAAACCAATTCTAAACAAGCCTACGAACTGTATAAAATCACAAGAGATTTTGCTCAAATTCAAGGCCACGAAGTGGTTTATGACTTATATACTGGTACAGGAACTATTGCCCAGTTTGTTGCTAAAACAGTTAAAAAAGTAATTGGCATTGAAGCTGTTCCTGAAGCCATTGAAAAAGCTAAGGAGAACGCTAAAGCCAATCAAATTGACAATTGTGAGTTTGTGGCAGGTGACATGAAAAAAGTATTTACAAAAAAATTTGTTGCCCAATACGGTCACCCAGATTTGATTATTACTGACCCACCACGCGAAGGTATGCACAAGGATGTGGTAAAGGTTTTATTAGAATTAAAACCTCAACGTATTGTTTACGTCAGTTGTAATTCAGCAACTCAAGCGAGAGACTTAGAAATTTTGGCAGAAGATTATAAGATTACCAAAGTTAAACCCGTTGATATGTTTCCACAAACACATCATGTAGAAAATGTAGTGGCTTTAGAATTAAAGTAATGATAAAACGGTTTTTTAAATATAGTTTTTTTATTCTTGGAACCTTCCTGTTGCTCATCTCTTGTGAACGCGATGATATTTGTCCCGCATCAACACCCACAACGCCTTTTTTAATCATAGAATTTTTCGACGTCGCCGAACCTGACCAAAATAAAAATGCTCAGCTTTTAAGTTTTGTTGCGGAAAATTCAACTGACACTATAGCATTAGGCACAACGGACTCTATTGCTTTACCTCTAAATACCAACCAAAACACAACACAATTTCAGCTTATTAGAAATACAGGTGATGAAGAGTTTGAAAATGCAGATACTGTAAGATTCATATATGAAGTTGATGAAGTCTTTGTTAATCGAGCTTGTGGTTTTAAAGCAGTGTTTAGAGATTTAAGTGCCATCAGAACCATAGAAAATCCTGCTTCAAATAACTGGATAAGAAGTGTTTCAACAGAACAACTTAATGTAGAAAATGAACAAAATACACACGTTTTTATTTTGCATTAGCTTTTGTTTATTTTCAATAATAAATCAAAGCTTTGCTCAAAATGATAGCCTTGTCTACAATGAAAGATATGGAGCTTCGTTTGGTGTAGATTTGTTTAAACTTTCTCGAACTGCTTTTGATGACAATTATACAGGTTTTGAAATTAACGCAGATTACAGGTTTACTGACGAAATTTATCTCGCCGCCGAAATAGGAAATGAC
>JASMTR010000054.1:0-22044 GCA_041694175.1 Bacteroidales bacterium | reverse complement strand
TGCAAATGTATAAAGTTTTTGTCAATGATGTGCCAATTATTTTGTCAACGCAAAAGAAAGTTGGTACGAAATACACTTCTTACAAGATTAAACATGTTGATATAGAAAATCTTATTAATGATATTATCAATAAAAAAATTCACTATGTTAATTTGTATCACAACAAAGAGGAGAAGTTATTAAAACATTTGAAAAAAAAGCTAAAAGTCATCACGGCTGCTGGCGGAATGGTATTTAACCCTAAAAAAGAAATCCTTTTTATTCATAGAAAAGGCCGTTGGGATTTACCTAAAGGCAAAGTGGATAAAGGCGAGACGCTCGAAAAAGCCGCCATCCGAGAAGTTTGGGAAGAAACAGGCGTTGAAAATTTAGAAATTAAACGGTTTATTGACACCACGTATCACATCTTAAAACGCAACGGCAAATACAAACTTAAAGAAACTTACTGGTATGAAATGTTTTCAGATTTTGATGGCGAATTGGTTCCAGAAACTTCTGAAGGTATCAAAAAAGTGAAATGGAAAAACTTTGAAAAATCTCAAAAAGCCATCCATAAATCCTATGAAAATATTAAACTATTGTTTCCTTCAGAATACCTCATTAAACACCCGAAAGACCGGATAGTTTAAATGCGTGTTTTCATATAGTGGGCTTTGTTGATACAGCCAATTCAATTGAGCATAGGCGTTATTTCTAAAGGCCTCATCAGATGTTTTTTTCATGATAAAATCCAGCTTGACATCAGGGTTATTTTTTAAAAATTCTTCAGCATAATCTTCAAACACATAAGCAGAGAAGCCTTCTTTGCGTTGCAGAATGCTGTCAAAAAAGTTCCAATTAAAAAAGGAGTCTTTTAATTCAGGTTCTAAAACTTCAATCACGTATTTTCTAGCGCGTTGCTGAGTCGGAATCAGCCAATCGCCTTTTTTTATTAAAACAGAATCTTTTATCGTAGTTACTTCGGTGTTGTAATGCAAATAATGACCTTCATATGGCGAGTTCACAGTTTTGTAGTCTTTTATGCGATAGCGTTCAACTTTTATCAAAGTGTCTTTATCGAGTTGTTGCATTTCCACTAGGTTGATATTGAGTTTTTCAATAACCTTTTTCCATGCGGATTTGACAATGTAATACTCAGGAATACGCAACGAGTCTTTCGCTTTATAGTGATTATAATATTTAACGGGTTTTACAAATGGCTGAGTGGTATCATATTTTAAACGCTTTTGGTCTGTAATATCACTTTTGATAAAACTGGCTTCATAACCCTTAAAATCAAGGGTTTCAAATTGAGTAGAATCAACGACATAATCAAATTTGTAAAAGCTTTCGTTACTGAATGTTTTAAAATTCTCTTGTCGTTTAGATTTAATTTGTTCTTGATGTTTGGCAGACAATTCAATGATGCTTTCTAACATTGCTTTTGTTTTGTAAACCCTTTCGTCATAGGGTTTAAGCATATGGGTTTCAATCATCAAACCTAAAGTGTTCCATAAAGCTGTGTAGCCCGTAGAATATCGCGGAGAATCTAAAAACTGGCTAAAACCTGTTTCTGGCGTGCGCCCAAACACATTGACATAAGGGGTAATTAATAAATCTTTATCTTTTAGGTTTTGCTCTAAATTGGGTTTAAATGTATTCTCAATAAATTCACCTAAGCCGTGTCCGAGTCGGTTGTGTTGAGTTATTAAATACGTTAAAGTATATTGATAATCAGCACCGTTAGATACGTGCGTTTCTACATAAACATCAGGATTGATGTCGTGATAAATTTCAGCAAAAGCTTCCATATTTTTGGTATCCATTTTCATAAAATCTCGATTTAAATCATAATTTCTTGCATTACCACGAAAGCCATAAGCTTTAGGCCCATTTTGATTGGCTCTTGTTGTACTGTTTCTGTTGAGCATACCACCGAGATTATAAGCAGGAATAATGTGTAAAATAACATTGTTTGGAAGCTCAATATTTTCATTGATAAGGTCTCTAAGCAGTAACATGCTGGCATCAATACCGTCCGGTTCACCAGGGTGAATACCGTTGTTGATTAATAGGTGCAAAGGTTTTTTAGTAGATGAATTTTTTGAAAAGGTCATGAGATGTAAAGGCAAACCACTATCAGTTTTCCCGTAGGTTTCTATGTTCAGAAAAGGCGAATTTTCTTCAGCCGACTGATAAAAAGCCATCATTTCATCATAAGTAGCGCTTTCTTTGCCTTCTGAATACTCAAATCGGATATCGTAATCAAACTTTTTTGATTTTGTGTTGTCACAAGAATAGAGTAGAAGAAGTAATGTCGAGAATAAAAGAAATGCCCTAATTTTTATCATTGTTTAAAATCTTAGATTTGTGGAAAAATACAATATATTGAAATTATTTACTGGTTTTTTAATCCTTTTATCGTCTTTTCAGGTTTTTTCACAAATCAAAGTTTCTGATACGACGCAACTTGAGGCGGTAACCTTGAAAACAAAACCTTCTCAACTTTTAAATTTTATTACAACTTCTATAAATTCAGAAGATATTCAATCTAATAATTCAGTCATCTTGACGCCAATTTTAAATCGAATCCCAGGCGTATCAATGCAGCAAGGAACTTTAAATACCAATCGGATTACCATTCGTGGCATTGGGGCAAGGTCTCAATTTTCAACCAATCGACTTAAACTTTATATCAATAATGTGCCTTTAACTAACGCCAATGGCATCTCGGTGCTCGAAGACATTGATTTGAATAGTTTGGGACAACTCAGCGTTATTAAAGGACCTAAATCTACGGTTTTAGGGTCTAATTTGGGTGGCAATATCATTTTAAAAACCCAAAGCAAAGAAAAGACTGTCGGCGCAATGGCAGGAGTAGGAAGTTATGACCGTTACCAATTGGGTTTTAACATCGCTGAAAATTTGGGACAAACTCAGCTTCAGGCTTATGCTAACCATATTCAATCTCACGAATATCGAGATAATGCTGATTATGAAAGACAAAATTTCACATTATTATCAGATACAGATTTCAATTCTTCCTGGCAATGGCAAAACTTGATGATTTTTACACGTCTTAAAGCGTTTATACCGAGTTCATTATCAAAGACAGATTTTGAAAATAACCCTCAAAAAGCAGCTGATAATTGGAATGCGGCTGCTGGATTTGAATCTTATGACAAATTGTTTTTAGCCACGACTTTAAATCATAAGTTTAAAAATTCTACACAATGGATAACTTCAGTTTCGTTTAACCTTCGCGATGCTTATGAACCAAGACCTTTTGATATATTAAATGAAAGAGAAATTGGTTTGGGGTTGAGAAGCTTGATAAAACATAACTTCCAATGGAATGCTAAACCCTTAATCACCCAAATTGGTTTTGAATGGCAAACCGATTGGTATGAGGCTCAAAATTTTGACAATTTGTTTAGAAACACGCCAGAACGCGGGAGTATTCAAGGTGATTTGGTCAATGCCTTTGATCAAAGCCGTATGCGATTTAATGCTTTTTTGACCGCCAATTACAATTTTACCGAGAGATTTGAAGTTGCAGCAGGATTAAATCTCAACTTTGCCCATTACGAAACCGATGACCAATTTCTTGAAGATGGGTTAAATCAAAGTGGTGATTTGCAATACGACCCTAAATTGTTACCTAATCTCAACTTTTCCTATAACCTCAAGGATAACTTTGATGTTTTTGCCAATTACAGTATGGGAATCGCTACGCCAAGCATTGATGAAAGTTTAGATGACAACGGATTTTTTAATCCCAATCTTCAACCCTCTTTTGGGCACAATTTTGAGTTAGGAAGCCGATGGGTTTCAACGCAAAAAACATTTGATATTCAGTTGAATGTGTTTAGAATGTATGTTGAAGATTTAATTGTGGCTCGACGTGTAGAGGAAGACCGATTTGTAGGGATTAATGCAGGTCAGACCCAACATACTGGGCTTGAATTTTCTGTCAATTTTCAAAAGTCTCTATCAGAAAATTTAAAATTACAAAGCTTTGCTAATTTGGTTTTTAACGATTTTGAATTTACAGATTTTATAGAAAACGATGTAGACTTTTCAGGGAACCAAATCCCGGCTATACCCGAATACGATTTGAATTTTGGTTTTCAATTGTTTTACAAACAAAATTGGTCATTCAGATTAGATACAGAATGGGTTGGACGAATGCCTTTAAACGATGCCAATACACTTTATACCGATGATTACGAACTCGTGAATTTGAATATTGGCCATCAAGTGCAATGGTTTGAAACACAAACCCAATTCAGCTTTGGACTTAATAATGTTTTAGACAAAGATTATGCTGCCAGTGTGTTGCCCAATGCCGTTGGATTTGGTGGTGCGGAACCCCGTTACTTTTATCCAGGAATGCCCCGTCAATTTTATTTTAAAGTTTTGGTGAATTATAATTTATAAGGCTAAAAATTCTTAAATTGCTTAATAAAAAAATTTTCAAATGGAAACGCTTCAAATTAATATTTTAAACCCAAAAGTTAAAAAACTTTTAGATGATTTAGCCGATTTAAATTTAATTAAAATTAATAGTCAATCTAAAACATCTGATTTTTCAGAAATATTAGAAAAACTGAGAAGTAAAACATCCGAAGATCTATCTCTTGATGAGATTACTGAAGAAGTTGAGTTGGTTAGGAAAAAAAGACATGAAGCCTAAACGAATTATCCTCGATACTAATTTATGGATAAGTTTTTAATATCCAAAAAGCTAAATATATTAGATGAACTTATTTATGGTGAAAAAATAGTTTTAGTTTTTTCTAAAGTATCTTTAAGTGAGTTTGTTGAAGTAGCCAATAGACCAAAATTCAGAAAATATTTTACGATAAAAGACATTGAATATTTACTAAAATTTATAGATGAATATGGCATTTTAGTAAACGTAAAGTCTGATATGGATATTTGTAGAGACAAAAAGGATAACTTTTTACTTAATCTAGCTGTAGACTCGGATGCAGAATATTTAGTAACTGGTGATCAAGATTTACTAATTTTAAATAAAATACAAAACACTCAAATACTTACCTTAAAAGATTTTTTAGAAAAAATATAGAATCAACTATATAGCTCTGATTTATATACATAAACCTAAATACTCATACACGAAAATTAAAGAATTGAATAAAAATTACTATTTTTGATAAACAGCAAAAATTGAATCAAAATGATATGACTGCTCAAATTAAAAACAACTTGATTTCAAGAATTAATGAATCAAAAGATTTAAACTTTTTAGAAGCGCTTCAAACAATATTTGTTAGATCCGGACAGGAATTATGCCAATTGTCTTCTGAACAAAAAGATTCAGTTTTAACTGGAAAAAGACAAATAAAAAATGGTCAAATTTCAAGTAACGAATCTGTAATTTCTGAAATGAGAGAATGGGTGAAAAAACAATAATTTGGTCAGATTTAGCCAAATCTCAGTTTCGAGATATTCTTGATTTCTATATTGAGAGGAACGGTTCTGCAGAATATAGTTTAAAACTTATCAATGAAACAGAAAGTTTATTAAAAACGCTCTCAAAAAACCAATTTATTGGATGATTAACTTCTAATAAACAAACACACGTAATACCGATGAATGTCTATTTGATTTTCTATGAAATAAAAAAAGATGTTATTGAAATAATTTCATTTTGGGATAATCGACAAGATAATAAAAAACTTAATTTCATATAAATTACATTTATCAAAACAACACCTATCAAATTGCTCATTGTAGATTTTTGGCTGAAACTTTTTTTGCATTAAAAATTATTGAATCAAAAACAATTGCCAATTTTTTCTGAATCTAAGAGGAATACGAAAATGAATCGATTAAAAGTGATTTGATGTATATTGACAGAATTAATAAAAAGTAAATAATAATTCATAGGAGACTCAAAACATGTCAAACAACTTAGAAAACTACCGAAAATCATACAATAAAGCAGCTTTAATTCGTTCTGAATTAGAAGAAAATCCTTTTCAACAGTTTAGAAAGTGGTTTGTAGAAGTGGATGAAGCGGGCAATGTAGATGAAGCCAACGCAATGACCATTAGCAGTGTTGGTGAAGATGGTTTTCCTAAATCCAGAGTAGTGTTGTTGAAATCTTATGACGAAAATGGCTTTGTGTTTTATACCAATTACGGTAGTGAAAAAGGACAAGCTATAATAAACAATCCCAAAGTATGTTTATCTTTTTTTTGGCCTCACGCCGAACGACAAATTATCATTAAAGGCAAAGCTGAAAAAATATCAGAAGAAGCCTCAACACGCTATTTTCAATCTCGTCCTAAAGGCAGTCAGTTGGGCGCTTTGGTTTCCCCGCAGAGTCAAGAAATACCCAATCGTCAAGTTTTAGAAGTCAAGCTTAAAACTTTAGAACGAGAATATGCCAACAAATCTGTTGATAAACCCAAAAACTGGGGTGGATTTTGTGTGGAACCAGTGTCTTTTGAATTCTGGCAAGGTCGCCCCAACCGCTTACACGATAGATTTGTTTACGAACTCGACAATTTAGATTGGAATATTAAACGATTAGCACCATAAATTATGCCTAAAATTTTAATCTTAATGCGACATGGAAAATCATCTTGGGAAGACAATCTTCCAGATGATGAAAGACTTTTACAAAAACGAGCTTATAAAGATATTGAGCTTGTAGCTTCGGCTTTTAAACACTGTATGCCTAAGAATATTGTCTTTAATTCCAGCTATGCAGAAAGAGCAGAAAGCACCGCAAAGCACTTTTTAAAACAACTTGAAATTTCAGAAACTCAATTGGAAATACAACCCGCTTTATACACATTTGATGTTACAAGCTTAAAGGCTTTTCTCTATACCGTTGACTATTCTATTGACACTTTAATGTTATTTGGTCATAATCCTGCTTTTACTAATCTTGCTAACACGCTTGGTGATGAATATTTTGAAAACGTGCCGACTTCTGGTTTAATCATGATGCGTTTTGAAAATTCATCTTGGAAAGATTTGGCATCTGGTAAAACAATCTTACATTTATTTCCTAAAAATTTACGCTAATGTCTCAAGACCAATTTCACAACAGAGAATTAAGTTGGTTAGCCTTTAATGCCAGAGTTTTACAAGAAGCCTCAGACCCTAATGTACCGTTAATAGAGCGTTTGCGTTTTCTGGGTATTTTTTCTAATAATTTAGATGAGTTTTTTAGAGTGCGTTACGCCACCATCAAGCGCATTGATATGGCGGGCAAAGCAGGTAAAAGGGTTTTAGGTGGTTACAAAGCTTCAAGATTACTCAAGGAAATCACTCAAATTGTGATTAAACATCAAACCGAAAGTCTTGAGATTTTAAGCGAAATCCAAACCAAACTCAAAGACCATCATATTCACGTTGTTGACGAAACCCAAGTAGGTGAGCAGCATCAAGCTTTTTTAAGACAATATTTCATAGAAAAAGTGAGCCCTGCTTTGGTAACCGTAATGCTCAATGACATTGAAAAAGTGCCGAATTTAAAAGACTCAGCGGCTTATTTAGCTGTAAAGCTTGTTCAAAAATTACCTAATGGAAATTTGAAAAACCGCTACAGTTTAGTTCAAATTCCTACCAGTTTGAACCGATTTGTAGTTTTGCCTTCTGATGGCGATAACCAATATGTGATTTTATTAGATGATTTAATTCGATACAATTTAAATGTCATTTTTAACATATTTGAATATCAAAGTATTTCAGCACATATGATAAAAATAACCCGTGACGCAGAACTTGATATAGAAGGAGACTTGGGCAAAAGCTATATTGAAAAATTGATGAGTAGCGTTAAAGATCGTCGAGAAGGCGACCCTGTGCGGTTTGTTTACGATAAAACTATTGATCAAGATACTTTAGATTTTTTACTGCTCAAACTCGGCATTGATAATACAGATAGTTTAATTCCAGGCGGACGATACCACAATCGAAGAGATTATATGAAGTTTCCAGATTTGGGTGCAAGACATTTATTGTACGACAGAATTGAACCTTTGCCCTTACCAGGTCTTAAATTACAAGGCAGTTTGTTTGATAAAATTGCTGAAAAAGATTATTTGCAATTTGCTCCTTATCAAACCTTTTCTTACACGGTAAAATTTTTAAGAGAAGCGGCATTAGACCCTAATGTTAGATCAATTAAAATCACGATTTACAGATTAGCAGAAGTTTCTCATATTGCTAGTTCGCTAATTAACGCTGCTAAAAACGGTAAAAATGTTACTGTTTCTATTGAATTGCAGGCTCGATTTGACGAAGCCAATAATGTAAGATATTCAGAAAAAATGCAACGCGAAGGCATTAAAATTATTTTTGGTGTCACAGGACTTAAAGTTCATGCTAAATCTTGTGTAATTGATCGTTTAGAAAATAGAAAATTAAAACGATACGGATTTATTAGTACTGGAAATTTTAATGAAAATACAGCTAAAATTTACACAGACTATACTTTATTTACCAGTCATAGTGGTATTTTAAAAGATATAAACAAAGTTTTTGACTTTTTTGAAGTCAATTATAAAATCAAAAAATACAAACATCTCGTTGTTTCGCCACACTACACACGTGATTTTTTCTATAATAAAATTGACGAACAAATACAATTAGCAAAACAAGGTAAAGAATGTGGTATGATGCTTAAAATGAATAGTTTATCAGACTATGAAATGATTAGCAAATTTTACGAAGCCAGCCGAGAAGGAGTTAAATTACAGTTGATAGTTAGAGGTATTTGTTGCTTAATTCCTGGCGTAGAAGGAATGAGTGAAAACATAAAAGCAATAAGCATTGTCGACAAATTTTTAGAACATCCGCGATTGTATATTTTTAAAACACCAGAAAATACAGATGTTTACATTTCATCAGCAGATTTAATGACGAGAAATCTTGACCATCGTGTAGAAATCACCTGTCCGGTTTATGACGATGATATCAAAAAAGAATTGATAGACACCTTTAATATTTGCTGGCAAGACAATGTTAAGGCTCGAAACCTCGCTTCACATGATAAAAATGAATACGAACGAAACAATAAGGAAGACTATCGCAGTCAATTTAAAATGTATGACTATTATAAAAATAAGCTTAACTAAAACACGATATTAGTGCTGAATATAAAAAAATATGCCGCCATAGACATTGGCTCAAACGCAGTTAGATTATTAATTTCAACCATTACAGAACCTGCAGATAAACCGGTGACTTTTAAAAAAACATCTTTGGTCAGAGTGCCTATTCGTCTCGGTCAAGATGTGTTTGTTAACGAATATATTTCAGACTATAATTTGTCCAGAATGAAACAAACTTTAAAGGCTTTTCAACTCTTGATGAATTGCCATAATGTTGAAAAATATCGAGCCTGTGCCACATCGGCAATGCGTGATGCTAAAAATTCTAAAGCTTTAGTCGCAGATATTAAAAAAGACACCGATATTGACATAGAAATTATAGATGGCAACGACGAAGCAGCAATCATTGCAGCAACTGATTTACACGAATTGACTCAAACTGAAAAATCTTATATCTATGTTGATGTTGGTGGTGGTTCAACAGAAATAACCATTTATTCTAACGGACACACTGTTATCTCAAAATCATTTAATTTAGGAACAGTGAGGTTGCTCAACAATTTAGTGTCTGAAACGGATTGGGAAGAATTTAGAACTTGGGTTAAACAGAATACAAAACAATTTCCAAAGATAGAAATGATTGGTTCGGGCGGTAATATTAATCACATATTTAAAGCCAGTGCCAAAAAAACAGGTAAACCTTTATCGTTTTTCTATTTGAGTTCTTATTACCAACTCCTTAATTCTCTAACTTACGAAGAACGCATCGCACAACTTGATATGAATCAAGATAGAGCCGATGTTATTGTGCCCGCCACAGAAATATATTTAACAGCTTTAAAATACAGCAAAGCCAGAAACGTTCACGTTCCCAAAATCGGCTTGTCAGATGGAATTATTAAATCGATGTATAACGGGAGTAATTGATTTAACAGTATGTTAAAAGCCTAGTATCTATTTAACAATAACTTAACTACTGTTGGTTCTGTTGTAGCCGAACTAAAACTATATTTGTTTTTTTTTAAAGTTAATGGTAATAGATAAAGATAAATTTTTAGATCAACTCTCTGATTTACTGATGAAAGATCATCAGTTATCGCCTTTAGCAGCTAGAATATATGCAATGCTAATTCTTGCCGAAAAACAAACTTACACTTTTGAAGAATTGGTAGATTTAACTCAAGCTAGTAAAAGTTCAGTTTCTACCCAAATTAATTATTTACTCGACAATAAAAAGATAGTATATGAAACAAAAAAGGATTGCAGAAAACGCTTCTTTAAATCTAATCACCACTATATTATTGATGTGTTGATTACAGAATATAAAGACGCTTCTAGTCACGTGAGTATTTTAAATCAACTTATTCATGTTAAAACAGACCATACTTTAGCACAAATATTACTCAAGTATTATCAAAATAAACAAAACAATATTCAGCAAACATTAGAAAAAATTAATGGCATACAAAATCAAAAAAACGATGTATAAACTTTCAACAATTTTTTTAGGTTTCCTATTTTTATTTTCAGCTTGCCAAAAACGACAACAGCAACAAGCAAGACCAATACCAGAACTGCCAGTTATTCCAGTTAGCAAAAAATCGGTGACCACTTACAAATCATATCCTGCAAATCTTCAAGGTGTTGTAAGCAGTGAAATCCGTTCAAAAGTTAGCGGTTATATTACAGATGTTTTAGTAGAAGAGGGTGATCGCGTTAACACTGGTCAAATCATTTTTCGCTTGGAAACTCAAGCCTTGAGTAGCGATGCTAATTCTGCACAAGCGCAAGTAAACTCAGCACAAATTGAAGTTGATCGGCTAAAACCTTTAGTAGAAAAAAACATAGTAAGTGCAGTTCGCATGGAAACTGCAAAAGCTAACCTTGCTCAAGCTAAAAGTGATTTACAAAGCATTAATGCTAACATCAATTATGCCAATATCAAAAGTCCTGTGCAAGGTGTTATTGGTAATATTAACTTAAGAACAGGCGCATTAGTCAGTCCGACAGACCAAATGCCCTTAACAACTGTTTCAGACATAAATAAAATTTTTGCAGATTTTTCAATTAACGAGAAAGATTACTATAACATCTTATCAGAAAAAAATGTAGATAAATCAGACTTAGCTAAAAGCTTTGGTAAAGTAGAATTAGTTTTGGCAAATGGGTCAACCTATCCTGTTGAAGGCGAAGTCACAAGTATATCTGGGCGCGTTAATCCACTTACAGGATCTATTAAGTTTAGAGCTACTTTTGATAACCCTAACTTATTATTGAAAGATGGTGCATCTGGCACAGTTCGCATTCCTGAATATAATGAGGATGTATTGGTTATTCCAAGATTATCCACTTTTGAACGTCAAGGATTTGTTTTAGCATATAAGTTCCAAAAGGATAGTGTGGTAGAGAGGCAATTAAAATTAAAAGAAGCAGGTAGATTATACATTGTAGAATCAGGCTTACAATTGGGAGATAGCATTGTAGCTAAAGGTGTTAATAAGATAAAGGACGGCAGCAAAGTTAAACCCGTTCAGTCTAGTTTAGACAGTATTGTACAATCTTTTGATCGAGTATTTAAATAATAATTATGCTAAAAAAATTCATTGAACGTCCAGTTTTATCAACGGTTGTTTCTATAATTATTCTCATTTTGGGAGTTTTAGGAATAGCGCGTTTGCCCGTTACACAATACCCAGATATTGCACCACCTACAGTTCAAGTTACCGCAAGTTTTCCAGGAGCTAATGCTAAAACAATGCTAGAAAGTGTAGTCATTCCCATTGAAGAAGAAATCAATGGAGTAGAAGGGATGACGTATATCACATCTTCAGCAAACAATAACGGTTCGGCTACAATCACTGTTTTCTTTGAACAAGAATACGATCCAGATATTGCGTCAGTAAATGTTCAAAATCGTGTTGCAAGAGCTAATTCTGTTTTACCAGATGAGGTTATTAGAAATGGTGTGATTACTGAAAAACAGCAAAATTCTGCTTTACTATATGCTGCTATTTTTTCTAAAAATGAGCAATATTCAGATACTTATGTTCAAAATTATTTGGATATTAATGTAAAACCAGAATTACAAAGGATTAATGGAGTTGCAAATGTTCAGGTCTTTGGGGGCAAAGAATATTCTATGCGTATTTGGCTTGACCCTACAAAAATGGCCAATTACAACGTGAGTTCCAATGAGGTAATTGCGGCCATTAACGAACAAAGTCGAGAAGCTGCAGCTGGTGCAATAGCCCAAAATGCTGGTAAATCGTTTGAATATGTTATAACTTATAAGGGCCGATTAAAAACAGCTGAAGAATACAGTGATATCATCATCAAAACTTTAGGTAATAATGAACACCTTCGAATTAAAGATGTAGCCGAGGTAGAATTAGAAGCTTTTTCTTATTCATCTTTATCTAGAAGTAAAGGTTATCCTGGTGTGAATTTTGGTGTGTTTCAAACACCAGGATCAAATGCTCAAGAAATTATAGAAAACATCTATGATAAACTTGAAGAGTTAGAAAAAGACTTTCCAACTGGAATAGAATATTTGATTAATTACGACACCAATAAATTTTTAACCGCTTCAATCGACAAAGTGCAAGAAACATTGATAGAAGCTTTTCTGCTGGTTTTTGTGGTTGTATTTATCTTTTTACAAGATTTTAAATCTACTTTAATTCCAGCCATAGCAGTTCCTGTTTCAATTATTGGAACTTTTTTCTTTTTAAATCTTTTCGGCTATTCTATCAATTTATTAACGCTTTTTGCTCTCATTTTAGCTATTGGTATTGTTGTAGATGATGCCATTGTTGTTGTAGAAGCGGTGTATGCCAAATTAGAATCTGGTGAAAAATCACCAAAAAAGGCCTCAGTTGATGCAATGAGTGAAATAAGTGGTGCTATTGTTTCCATTACTTTGGTGATGGCTGCAGTTTTTGTTCCTATCACGTTTATTCAAGGGCCAACAGGCGTATTTTACGAACAATTTGGGGTGACATTAATTATCGCTATACTAATCTCTGCTGTCAATGCGCTCACACTCAGTCCAGCACTTTGTGCATTATTTTTAAAACCAGTTGATTATGATCCAACCAAAAAGAAATCATATTTAAAACGATTTTTTATGGCCTTTAATTCAGGTTATAACTCTTTGCGTGATAAATATATTCATTCATTAGGTTTTTTAGTAAGAAAGAAATGGATTGCGATTCTTATTTTGCTTATTGCTGGCGTATCAATTTATTATGCTAACTCAATAACACCCAAAGGTTTTATTCCCACTGAAGATCGCGGTGTGATTTTTATAAATATGTCTCTGCCTAATGGTGCTTCACTTGATAGAACTTTTGAGGAAACAGAGAAAATTTATGATATTATTCAAGATATCGAAGGCATAAGAACAGCATCTTTAATTAGTGGACAAAATTTTTTCTCAGGCACAGGGAGTTCTTATGCTCAAGGGTTTATAATTTTAGACGATTGGGATGAAAGAACAACCGAGGAAACTCAACTAGACAATATAGTAGCGAAACTTAATCAAAGTGTAGCACAGCTTGCAGACGCTGAAATATTATTTTTTACACCGCCAAGTATTCCAGGATATAGTGCGTCAAACGGCTTTGAAGTACAACTTGTAGACCGATCTGCAAAAAGTTTAGATCAACTTGACCAGGAAGCTTCAAAATATGCAGGAGCTTTGATGCAACAACCTTCTATAGCCTTTGCCAATAATTCTTTTAGTACCAGCTTTCCGCAATACGAAATGAAAATTGATGTCGCAAAAGCTAAAACTAGTGGTGTTTCAGTAGATAATATTATTTCTACGATGCAAGCCTATATAGGTGGATTTTATGTTTCTAATTTTTCACGATTTGGTAAGCAATTTCGGGTCTTTGTACAATCTTTGCCAGAAGATCGAGAAGACAATGAAAGTTTAAATAGCATTTTTGTAACGACAACCTACGGTGACAAAGCACCAATAAGTGAATTTGTATCTTTAGAGCGCTCATTTGGACCCCAAGTTATAAAACGTTTTAACTTGTACAATGCTGTTACACTTAATGGCTCTGCAGCACCAGGCTATAGTTCTGGTGATGCTATAAAAACAGTCCAAGAAGTATCTGAAACCAGTTTAGACAAAAACTATGATATTGCTTTTTCTGGCATCACTAGAGAAGAAGTCGCAGCTAGTGGTCAATCTATTATCATTTTTATTTTAAGTATTGTTTTTGTTTATTTCTTTCTTTCTGCACAATATGAAAGTTATTTATTGCCGTTAGCTGTAATATTTTCTTTACCTATTGGTGTGGCAGGTGCCTTTTGGTCAACCTATTTTGCTGGACTTCAAAATAATATTTATTTTCAAATTGCCTTAGTTATGCTCATAGGCCTTTTAGCAAAAAATGCAATTTTAATTGTAGAATTTGCCATACAGCGACGAAAAAATGGTTTATCCTTATACGATGCTGCCCTTGACGGAGCTAAAGTACGTCTCAGACCTATATTAATGACTTCTTTTGCTTTTATTATAGGGTTACTACCACTTGTGTTAGCCTCAGGAGTTGGTGCTGAAGGCAATAATTCTATTGGCACTGGTGCAGCTGGTGGTTTATTAGTGGGAACAATTATTGGCGTTTTTGTTATACCAGTTTTGTTTGTCATATTCCAATGGTTGCAAGAAAAAGTTAGTCCTTCAACCCGAGAGGCTATTGCTAATGCTCAAAAAAAATCTAATTCTCAATAAGCGTGATTATGAATAGAATAAAGGGGAAATTTATATTGCTGATGGTGGGTTTAATTCTCAGCTTACAATCTTGTTTCGTTGCCAAAAAATACGAGCGCGATATAAAAGTCATCGATGAACTTAAATACAGAACAGAGAACATTTCGACAGATACTACACAATTAGCATTGTTGAGTTGGCGAAAGATTTTTAAGGATTCAATCTTACAAGATCACATTAGCAAAGCCTTAGAAAATAATCAAGATATTCGTATAGCTTTAGAGCAAATTAAAGCAGGCAACGCTTTATTTAAAGAAGGTAAAACGGCATATTATCCAAGTGTAAATGTTAATGCTCAATATACGCATCAAGAATTAGCACCCAATTCACAATTTGGTGGTTTTTTTAATTCAATTGATCAATATGAACTTAACTCAGGACTATCTTGGGAAGCAGATGTTTGGGGGAAAATTAAAAGTCGCGAACGAGCGGCAGCGGCCAATTATCTCCAAACTCAAGAAGCTCATAAAGCTGTAAAAACAGCCTTAATTGCACAAATTGCGACTGCTTACTATCAGCTTTTGGCGATAGACGAACAAATTGCTATTACTAAAGAAACCATAGAAAACAGGAAGAATAGTCTTGAAACGACTAAGGCATTAAAAGAAGCTGGAGATGTAACTTCAGTAGCTGTTAGCCAAACTAAAGCTCAACTGCATACAGCTGAAGCTATTTTAGTTGACTTGCAAAATGAATCTCGATTATTAGAAAACGCACTTTCTGTTTTAAAAGGTGAAAATCCTAAGTATATTAAGCGGTCTGATTTTAAAGCATTAGTATTAAATCATTCTTTATCTACGGGTGTGCCCATGGATTTACTTGAAAATAGGCCAGATGTTAAGCAAGCTGAATTTAGGCTACGCAATGCATTTCAATTAAAAAATGTAGCAAAGTCACAATTCTATCCATCTTTAAGGATTTCAGTGACAAGTGGTTTTCAAAGTCTAGATTTTTCTAAATTAATAGATGCTAATTCTTTTTTTACTACTTTTATCAGTGGTTTATCACAACCTATTTTTAATCGAAGACAGCTTAAAACACAACTTGAAGTATCTGAATCTGAAGAAGCTCAAGCCTATCTGAATTTTGAAAAAACTATAATTAATGCTTCAAAAGAAGTTAGCGATGCGTTGTATAATATGCAAAACGCAAAAGAAAGCTACGTCATCAAACAAAATGAATATCAAGCCTATCAAAAGGCTGTAGATGATGCACAATTGCTTTTAGAAAATGGACTAGTTAATTACCTAGAAGTACTTAATGCAAGGGAAAATGCCTTAGATACTCGACTCCAAATTGTTGATACTCGGTTACAGCAAGTTAATGCTAATATAGAGCTATACAGAAGCTTGGGTGGAGGCTGGCGGTAAGTCAAAATTGATATTTATTAGCAATAATGCTCATTATGATAAGTTCATTTGTGAATGATACTTTGATTATATATAATCCGAGTTGAGTATAATTTTACGATAAAAATATTTGTATCGAAAACAAGAACTGGAATTTATCTTAATTCTTTTTTAACTCGATTATATTCAAATTACTAATGCAGTAGAAAAAGTAACTTGAAGATAATGGCATTCAAGTAAGCATAATTTATTTCAACGATTTTATTAAATTAAACTCTACATAAATGATTTTAGGTAATTAATTTTTTTAAAATACTTCTTAATTACTAGAAGCTATTTCTGACCTTTTATCTTTTCATATTAATTTCAGAACAATTTTTAAATATTAAACTAAAACTAATAACCACCATCAGCATCATAATCGCCATCACCACGGTCTCCACCATTTCGCTTTTTGTTTTGGTTAAAACGGTAAATAAACGTGGCCGTAATCTGACGTTCACGCCATTGGAATTGACTATCTGAGGTAAAAAATTCAGTTTGTGTAAATTGGTCTCTAACTCTGTCATTAAACAAATCTCTCACGTTAAGCGATATAGTAGCATTGTCGTTAAGTATATCTTTGCTAAGAGCAAGATTTACGGTTGTTATGGGGTCTGTTTCAGTTTGGGAATTTTCTGTAGGGCCACGATAATTAATGTTGGTTTGCCATTGCACTTTATAAGGTAAAGTGACTTTACTGCTAAAACGAGCCGTCAAACTTTCGTTGGTTGCTCCAAAGTCTGTTCCATTAAAAAAACCTTCAGTTTCAAACCTAAAAAAATTACCACTTGTATTAAGGCTTAGCCACTTAAAAGGGTTATATAAAACTCCAATTTCACCACCGATTCTTTCGTTAGTTGATAAGTTGATAGGAATTGTTCTCAAAACACTAATACCGTCTTGTGTAACTTGTCCTGTTTCTTCCTGAACACGTTCAAAAGCATCGGTTTCCCGTTGGTAATAAATAGAACTCGTGAGTGTTATCTTCTTCCCCCATCTTTTTAGGTATCCTAAATCAAATGCATTGGCAAATGCGGGGTTTAAACTCGGATTCCCTTGAAATATGTTTGTTCGACTTGAACGTGATGGAAATGGATTTAGAAAAAATCCTCTAGGTCTATTAATTCTCCTATTATAACCTAAAGTGACGTTTTCGTCCTCACCTAACTCATAAATTAAATTTACTGTAGGAAATAATCCCTCAAAGGTATTGTCAAAATTCAGGTCAACATCTTCACCTAATAATTCTTCTAATTCAGTGATATCAAATTCTGAAACAGTTTCGCCTTTGAGTTGAGTGTTTTCATAGCGCAAACCAAGTAAAAATGAAAATTTTCCAAATTTATTACCATATTGACTATAAACTGCATATACATTTTCATCAAATGTAAACTCATTGGTAAGTTGTTGATTGACTTGTAAATCACCATTTTCATCGGCTTCTTCTAAAAAGAAGTCATTTATATTTTCTTCTAAAGTTATTCTAAATCCAGCTTCAAATTGTGCTTCCCCCATAGGTTTTACATAGTCTGATTGAATAAGAAATTCGGTTTCGTCTTCAGTTTCTATAATATTTTCTAAAGCCAAAAATTCAAATGTTGGGCTTGTTTGATTTTCTGTAATATTGGTTAAAGCAGTTTCTTCATCTTCAGAATATTGAATGTCTGCTTTGAGTTCGTGGCCATCGTCGTTAAATTTCTTTTCAAAATTTAAAGATACCTGATATGAACTTTCATCTTCAACTTCAAACTCTTCTCTTATCGTTTCGCTGTCAACTTCACCATCTATAAATCTTGTGTTGATGTTATTAGTAAAATCTTCATCATCGCCACCACGTCCAAAGAAACTTCCTGTTATTGACGTCATATAATCAAAATAATAGGTCATACCTAAATTATAATTAAAGTCTTTTCGGTTTCTTTCAAAAGTTCTGTCTTCAATAACTCTATCAAACTGTCCAGAAGTAAATGTATTATCAAAAAATGCATTGCCTGGTGGTTTCCGATGTGAATATCCAAAATTACCAAATATGTTGAATTTTTCTGTTCTTAAGTTTAAGTTTGCAGCTGCTCTGTTGTTAAGTGGGTCGCCTGCTTCAAGTCTCACAGAACCGTTGAACCCTAAAGTCTTTTCGCGTTTTAAAACAATATTGATAATTCCAGCAGTTCCTTGTGCATCATACCGAGCTGATGGACTGGTTATAACTTCAACCTTTTCAATAGCATCGGCAGGTAGTTGTTGCAAAACGTCAGTTGACCCGAAACCTGCAAGCGCTGAGGGTTTTCCATTAATAAGTATTCTTACATTTTCATTTCCTCTTAAACTAATAGCACCTTCAACGTCAACTGTTACTGAAGGTACATTTTCTAAAGCGTCTGTTACTGTACCACCAGCAACGGTTAAATCTTTACCTAAAGTATATATTTTTTTATCTAAGCGCACCTCAAGTTCTGTGGTTTCAGCAACTACAGTGACTTCGTCTAACTCATTTTGAGAAAACTTAAGCACGATATTTCCAAGATTTTTATCTTTGCTTAAGTCAATATTTCTCATATATTTTGTATCATAAGATATGTATTCAAACTTAATATCATATTGACCGCTTTCAACTTTAATTGAGAAATTTCCATCAAAATCTGTCACCCCACTGGTTACAACATTTTCGCTGCTTGGTTCTAAAACAACTACAGTAGCGTAGGCAAGAGGTTCGCTTTGTTTTTCATCTAAAAGTTTTCCTGTTAATTTACTTTTTTGAGCTAAAAGTGTAAATGAAATTATTAATGAAAAACAAGTAAGTAAATATTTCATAAAGTTTGTTTTAGAATAGGACTAAAAGAAGGCACAATTGTTAAATTAGGTAGGCGTTAAAGTTGAGTTAAGGTAAATTAGATACCTACTGCAACCACAAAAACAGTAGAGGAGAAATAATTTCAATTTTCTTTTTCTATTTCAAAATCATATCTATATTTGTAACTCAAAAGTTTTAAATGATAATTACTTTAAAAAATAACTGGTGGTGGTCACACACATTTCAAATGTCGTGAGATGCTACTATTTTATATAATATTAAGCCTGTCCTCACGACAGGCTTTTTTTTTGAATTATAATGAAAATGAAATACAATTTAAAAACAACGTATCAACAACAATTGGCAGATGTTTTAACGCCAGTCAGTATTTATCTCAAACTTCGTGATGTCTTTCCTAATAGTCTTTTGTTGGAAAGTAGCGATTATCACGCGAGTGACAACAGTTTTTCTTATATCTGTTGCAATCCCGTAGCGTCAATTAAGTTGCACAATAACACTTTAATCCAATCTTTTCCAGATGGAAAAACTGAATGCGTTCAACTCAATTCTAATGATAAGTTAACCTCACATATCAGCAATTTTAAAGATCAATTTATAACAGATGATTTAGATTTTAAATTTATCTATAACGGTCTTTTTGGTTTTACCGCTTATGATGCTGTATCTCATTTTGAAGAAGTTAATATCACTAAAAAAGATGCTGACTTAGATATTCCAGACTTGTATTATGCGGTCTATCAAAATATCATTGCCATCAATCACTTTAACAATGAAGCTTATATTTTTGAACATTTAAGTTCACATTGTAAGAGTCAACAAAAAAATATTTTACAGCTTTTGAAAAATCAAAGTTTGGCCACTTATCATTTCTCAAAAATTGATGAACCTAAATCTAATTTAAAGGATAAACAATATTTAGATATGGTAAAAAAAGCCAAAGCACATTGTCAGCGTGGCGATGTGTTTCAGTTGGTTTTGTCCAGACGTTTTGCGCAACAGTTTGAAGGTGATGAATTTGAAGTTTATCGAAGTTTAAGGCATATTAATCCATCGCCGTATTTGTTTTATTTTGATTATGGAAAATTTAAAATATTTGGTAGTTCACCAGAAGCTCAATTGGTTATTGATAACCAAGTGGCAGAAATTCATCCCATTGCAGGCACATTTAAACGCACAGGTAATGACGATGAAGATAGAAAAATAGCTGAAGATTTAGCTAAAGATCCTAAAGAAAATGCCGAACACGTTATGCTGGTCGATTTAGCAAGAAATGATTTAAGTCGCCACGGCAAACAAGTTGAAGTTCAGACTTATAAAGATATTCAATTCTTCTCACACGTCATTCATTTGGTTAGCAAAGTTACAGCTCAATTAAGTAAAAACACTGAAACTTTTGATTTGGTTGCCGACACGTTTCCCGCTGGAACACTGAGCGGTGCGCCAAAACCTATGGCTTTAAAATTGATAGAACGCTACGAAAATGTTAATCGTAGTGCTTATGGTGGAGCTATTGGCTTTATGGATTTTAAAGGCAATTACAATCACGCAATTATCATTCGATCATTTATAAGTAAAAATCATCATTTACACTACCAAGCCGGCGCTGGTATTGTAGCTGATTCAAAACCAGAAAATGAATTACAAGAAGTTTTTAACAAACTTAAAGCCCTTACAAAAGCTATTGATCACGCAGAAAAACACTCACATAATTAAAGTCTTACAGTAATGAAAAAAATATTAGTTATAGACAATTACGATTCTTTTGTTTACAATTTAGTGCATTACCTTGAGGCTTTTGATGCTCAAGTTGATGTGGTCAGAAATAAAAGCATCAACATTGAATCTGTAAAAAATTACGACAAAATTCTTTTATCGCCAGGGCCAGGAGTTCCTGACGAAGCTGGACAGCTTAAATCAGTGATAAAAAAATATTATAAAACCATACCTATTCTTGGAGTTTGTCTTGGACAACAAGCTATTATGGAAGTATTTGGTGGTGAATTAGAAAATCTGAAAACCGTGTATCACGGTATAGCTACCTCAATAAATATTACAGTAAAAGACGAAGTTTTGTATCAAAATTTACCTGACCAAATTGAAGTAGGTCGTTATCATTCTTGGGTAGTTCAAAAAACTTTACCTGAAGTTTTAGAAGCTACTTCTGTAGATGAATCAGGTAATATTATGTCACTTAGACATAAGGATTATGATGTGAGAGCAGTTCAGTATCACCCAGAGTCTGTATTAACTCCAGACGGTAAAACCATTATTCAAAATTGGTTAAATTCTTAAATATGAAAGAAATACTAAACAGATTAATAGCTCACGAAACTTTATCTAAAGACGAGGCTCAGAATATCTTAAAACAAATCTCAACTAAAGAATTTTCGGAGGTTCAAATTGCATCATTTCTCACCGTGTTTATGATGCGAAACATCACACTTCAAGAAATTGAAGGTTTCAGAGCAGCTTTATTGGAATTGTGTCACGCTTTAGATTTATCAGAATTTGACCCTATTGATTTATGCGGTACAGGAGGCGACTCTAAAAATACATTTAACATTTCAACCTTAGCGGCTTTTGTTACTGCTGGTGCTGGAGTGCACGTTTCCAAACACGGAAATTACGGTGTGTCATCTGTTAGTGGTTCATCAAATGTTTTAGAGCATTTAGGTGTAACTTTTAAACAGGATGAAAGTTTTCAAAAGCGCTGTTTAGAGCAAGCCAATATCTGTATTTTACACGCGCCTTTATTTCACCCTGCAATGAAAAGTGTTGCACCAGTCAGAAAATCTTTGGCTTTAAAAACTTTTTTTAATATGCTTGGACCAATGGTAAACCCATCTAAACCACAAAAACAATTAGTCGGTGTTTACAGTTTACAACTTTTAAGATTGTATTCTTACTTATATCAAAAACAACATAAATCTTACGCCATTGTACACGCTTTAGATGGTTATGATGAAATCTCTTTAACACAAT
>JASMTR010000053.1:0-6540 GCA_041694175.1 Bacteroidales bacterium | reverse complement strand
CCGTATTCGGGAATAACGAGTTGATTGCGTTCTGAGTTGTATTCTAAATGATCTGTCAAAATGTAATATTTAGGTTTGCAATGTATAAAATATTGTTTTTATTAAAGTGATATTACCCCTTTGATTTGGTAACCTACTATTTTGTATTTTTTAATTACAGCATCTGGAGACTTCATATTGAGTCGTATAGAGACACTGGTATAATTGCCCTTTGATGAGGTTTTTGTTTTGATCACAGCACCTGTATGATTAAAGATATCTGAAATTTTTTTGATTTTAGATTGGTCAGTTGGTAAAATAAATTTAAAAATATATTCACTGGGCCAATCTGAAGTTTCTTGTAATCGTTGTTCTAGTTTTTTATAAAATTCTTCAGTATTAGGATTCAAATCTCACTTTTTTACAAATATAAGCTTATCTTTTTACTTTAAAATAAGTCGTCTTCATAAATATATTTATTTTGCAAATTATAATTTTTTGAATTTATGAAATTTGACTCTCAAACGTCCACAGTGCTTTTTATCGGTGCACCATCAACTGGCAAAACTTCAGTCATTAACGCCTTAAAAGAGAAAGCTTTTGTATGTTTTGAAGAAATTTCTCGTCAAGTCACTCAAGATGCACGTGACGAGGGCATTGAACATTTGTTTAGAGAACAACCATTGTTATTTAGTGAGAAATTATTAGAAGGACGAATTCGTCAATACTTAAGTGCAAAAGCTTTAAACCAATCCCCTGTTTTTATAGACAGAGGATTGCCTGATATCACTGCATACCTTGATATGATTAAAGAAAATTATCCTGATAAATTTAGTCAAGCTAATGATGAATACCGATACGACAAAGTGTTTTGGTTTCCGTTTTGGGAAGACATCTACACTTCAGATGAAGAAAGATATGAAGATTTAAAATTAGCAAAAACCATCGAAAAGTATTTAATAAAAAGTTATAAATCATTAGGTTATAATTTAATTGAAATGCCTAAATCTGACATTGATGCACGCTTAGATTTTTTATTGTCTCATTTAAACTTAAAATGAAAAGCCCTTCAGACATATTATACCACTACTGGAAATTTAGCAGCTTTAGAGGACTTCAAAAAGAAGCCATAGAAGCTGGCTTAAATCAACAAGATTGTTGTGTGTTTTTTCCTACTGGTGGCGGGAAATCTTTGTGTTTTCAAATTCCTGCATTGGCTAAAGACGGAATTTGTATCGTTATTTCGCCATTGATAAGTTTGATGCAAGACCAAGTACAAAACTTAAAGTTAAAAGGAATTAAGGCACTGCATCTTAAAGGTGGTTTGTCTTATGACGATACGAACAGAATATTTGATAATATTCATAATGCCAAATATAAATTTTTATATCTCTCACCTGAAAAACTTCAAAATCCAGTTATTTTAGAACGTCTCAGGTATCTAAACATCAATTTGATTGCTATTGATGAGGCGCATTGTATTTCTCAATGGGGTCACGATTTTAGACCAGCTTTTTTAGACATACATCAATTGCGAGACCTACATCCTGATGTTCCTATTATGGCCTTGACAGCTACTGCAACTCAAAAAGTTCAAGATGATATAAAAACCCAACTTCAACTCAACAATCCAAAAGTTTTTAAAAGCAGTTTTAAAAGGCCTAATATTGCAATCAATGTTTTAGAAACGGACAATAAGTGGCAAACACTGATTCAGCAAGTTAAAGTGGCAAAATCTTCAGTGATTGTTTATGTGAGAAGAAGAAAAGTAACTTTAGAGTTAAAAGAACTTTTAGAACAAAACGATATTACAGCTGTAGCTTTTCACGGCGGTTTACTTAGTCAAGAACGCCAAGATATTCTTGAACAATGGTTGAGCAATAATACAAAAGTTGTTGTGGCAACCAATGCCTTTGGTATGGGCATTGATAAACCTGATGTTGATTTGGTGTTTCATATGCATTTACCAGAAAGCCTTGAAAGTTACTATCAAGAAATTGGTAGAGCAGGCAGAAATGGGAAACCTGCAAGAGCGACTTTAGTTTTTAACGAAACTGATATTGAAAAGCTAAGGTTTGTACATTTAAGATATTTACCTGATTTAAAATCAATTAAAAAGCTGTACAGGCACTTGATGAGTTATTTGCAAATAGCTTACGGAGAAGGCGAGGGCGAAGATTTTGATATAAATTTGAATCATTTTTGCCAAAAATATAATCTCAATCTTAGTCAAAGTTTTGAGATTTTAAAACTTTTAGACCGATTGAGTGTGATAAGCCTTGACCAAAATTATCAGATTAATGCCAGAATGCAAATCCTAATTTCTCATCAAAATTTATTTGATTTCTTAAGGCAAAACAAATCGCTTTCAGATTTAATGACCTTAATTTTAAGAACTTATGGCGGAATTTTTGATTTAATGACTAAAATTAATTTAGATTTTTTAACTAAGAAACTTAAAACTAATCAAAAGAACATCATTAAAAACTTAAAATTACTGGAGTCAAGAGAAATCATCACATTAAAACTTCAAGAACAGGATTTAAGCTTAAGAATGCTTCAGCCAAGAGAAGATGAACGAAGCATCAACATGCATGTCAAGCACATTAAATTATATCGAGAACAAAAAATTAGACAAATTGAAGCAGTTGCTGATTTTGTTAAAAATAACAAAATTTGTAGGCAAATGCAGTTGCTAAGGTATTTTGACGAAGAAAACGCTGAACCTTGCGGTATTTGTTCAACTTGTAGAAATCAACTGAATTCTGGTTTATCAGATTTAAAAACTAAAGTTTTAAATGAGATATCTGAATCGCCCAAAACTTCATCAGAACTTTTGCGAAAGTTAAATTGCAATCAAAATGAACTGAAAAGAGTGATTAAAGAATTATTAGAAAAACAAAATATCAAAATACAGCCCAATAACCATTACAGCATAAAAAAATGAAAGCACTTAGAATATTATTTATGGGAACGCCAGAATTTTCGGTACCAATGTTAGAAGCTATTCACCAAAGTGAACACGAATTACAAGCTGTAGTTACAGCACCTGACAAACCAGCCGGACGAGGACAAAAGTTAAAAAAATCTGCTGTTAAACTCTTTGCTGAACAGCACAATATTGAAGTATTACAGCCAACTAATTTAAAGTCTGAAGATTTTTTCAATCAGCTTAAAACCCTAAACCCAAATCTCATCGTTGTTGTTGCCTTTAGAATGTTACCAAAACAAGTTTGGCAATTTCCAGAGTTTGGCACCTTTAATTTGCATGCCTCTTTATTGCCAGATTACAGAGGTGCTGCACCTATCAATTGGGCTATAATTAACGGCGAAACTCAAACTGGCTTGACCACTTTTTTTATTGATGATAAAATTGATACTGGTCAAATTATTGATAAAACCTCACTGCCGATTTTAAAAACAGATAATGTAGAAGATGTTTATAACAAAATGTTGCCAAAAGGTGTAGAACTCATTTTAGAGACTTTAGAAAAAATTTCAAATAATAACATAAACTTAAAACCTCAAACTGAAAGTGAAAATTTAAAAACAGCACCAAAACTAAGTAAAGAAAATACCAAAATCAATTGGAGTCAATCTGGACAAGATATTTATAATTTAGTCAGAGGTCTTTCTCCTTTTCCTTTAGCGTGGTCAACTCTTGATAATATTACTGAAAAAATAAATTGCAAAATTTCAAAAGTAAGTTTTCAAAAAGAAAGCCACGAATTAGATAATGGACATATTATACTGAAAGACAAAAATTGGCTTGTAGCTGTTAAAGATGGTTATATTAAAATTGAAAAAGTTAAACTTTCAGGAAAACGCCTTCTGAAAACATCAGATTTGTTGAATGGATTTACCATAAATGACAATGCTAAAATGAAATAGACCCAGATTTGTAGTTGATTTGTTAATATTATGTTAAATTTATTAACAATTAATTACATTTATCAGCTAAAGGCTTGCATAGATTGATATTCCATATAAATTTGTGGAGTGTTTATTGTTTAATTAAATCTTAAAAACTATTATTATGAACAAAACAAACTTAATCGATGCGATAGCTGAAGACGCTGGAATCTCAAAAGCTGCTGCTAAAAAAGCATTAGAATCATTTTTAGGTCACGTAGAAGGCGCCTTAAAAAAAGGAGACAGAGTTTCTTTAGTAGGATTTGGCTCTTGGTCAGTTTCTCGTAGAGCTGCTCGTGAAGGTAGAAACCCACAAACGGGTAAAACTATCAAGATTGCTGCTAAAAATGTAGTAAAATTCAAAGCAGGTTCTGATTTACAGAAAGCTGTCAACTAAGTTTTAGTACACAACATTCTAAAGACCTTATTTTTCAATAAGGTCTTTTTTTTATACAAAAATCTCTAAATTGCGATTATGATTTCAAATACAAAAATCCAAAAGGGAGATATTTTAATAGGCAAACCCAGTATGTTAGGCGATATTACGTTTAATAAAGCGGTTATACTTATTGCTGATTTTAATGAAGAAGGCGTTGTTGGTTTCATGGTCAATAAACCACTTCGTGAAGATTTACAAAATTTAATTCCAGACATCCATAAAGATTTTAAGGTATTTGATGGTGGTCCTGTAGAAAGAGACAAATTGTTTTTTATTCATTCAGTACCCGAGCTTATTTCGGGTGGTATTAAAATCACAGATGATATTTATTGGGGTGGACAACATAAAGAAGTTGTAAAATTAATCAATCAAGATGCTGTTAACCACAACCAAGTGAAATTTTTTCTTGGTTATTCTGGCTGGTCTTCAAATCAACTTCAAGATGAAATTAATGAGGAAGTTTGGATTTTAAAAGACGATATCACAAACCAAGAACTTATTAGTTGTATAGATACGAGTTTTTGGAATAAAACCATTAAGTCACTTGGCGGCGAATATTTAATTTGGTCTAATGCACCAGATAATCCCAACTACAATTAAGCCAACCTTGCTTGAGCATTAAGTTTACCTACCAATTCTTTAGCTACAGTATTTTCGTATTCTTTTTTTCGATACTTAGAAATAGGTTTAATCCCTGTAATGGCGTTGGTCAAAAACATTTCATCCGCTTTTTGTAATTCAAAGGGCGAAATGCTTTCTTCGTTGAGTTCAAATTTATCTGTTTTTTCAATGATATCAATCAATTTTTCTCTTACGACACCTTTTAAACAACCGTCTGAAGTTGGTGGTGTTTTTATAGTATTGCCTTTGACTAAAAAGAGATTCGCATTAGTAAACTCAACTACTGATTTCTTTTCATTAAGTAATAGGCAATTATCATAGCCATTTTCTTTGGCGTAAATACTTGCTAAAATGTTTACTAATTTGTTATTGGTCTTTAAAGTTGATAATAATCCTGAGTTGATAAAGTGGTCTTTAAATAATTCTATTTCATAAAAATCTTCATCAATAGTAAAAAATGGATTTTCAATAGATTGGCAAGATATAAAATAGTCAATCTCTCTACTTTTAGGGTAATATAGACCCCCTGCTTTTCTGTTGATATTGATTTTTACCTTAGCAGGTTGATTGTCTAAATTGTTTGTTTTTATAAGATTTAATATTTCACTTTCTAAAAATTCCGGAGAAAATTGCATTGGAATTTGCATTCTCAGTAAGCGCATTGAAGACATCAATCTAAAGTAATGAGTTTCCCAAAAAATTATTTTTGAATTGATAACTCTAATGGTTTCAAACAAAGCGTCGCCATATTGAAACCCTCTATTATTGAAGGGTATTTGAGCGTTTTCAGACTCGAAAAGCTCACCGTTTAAGTTAATCATAAAAATTTCAGCTTATTTTGATCCCAATATTTGTTTTAAATCGGCAACCATATTTTCCCAAAGCATTTTGTTTTCGTCAACTTCATCTTCTTCTGCGTAATCTGTAACCATTAAGGAAACATCTTTTGTGATTTCGTCAACTTGGATCCGCATTTCAAAAAAGTAAGAAGTGTCTTCATCATCAAGCCAACGTAGCTTAATGCGTTCACCGCTTTTTTTGGTTAGCAGTTTGGCTTGTTCTTCGCTTTCACCCCAAATAAAAGTAAAAACTTCACCACGGGAATTGATATTGTCAGCAAACCATTCACTGAGACCGGATGGGGTTGAAATATATTGGTAGAGTAAGCTTGGAGAAGCTTGTATAGGAAATTCTAATTCTATTTTCACTTTATCTTCCATAGTAATCGGCTTTTTTAAAGAAAAGCAATATATGGATTTATTTCTAAGGGTAAAAGTAAATGCATCAAAATTGAAATGAAATTACTAAAAATTATGCTTCAAAAATTGAATGAATAAGCTTTTAGAAATAATAATAATTTTATATTTGCAAACTTTAACGGCGAGGTAGCATCCCGAATTGCTCGGGACATGCAACTTCGCTAACCTCTGGCGAGGTAGCTCAGTTGGTTAGAGCGTCGGATTCATAACCCGGAGGTCGGCAGTTCGATTCTGCTCCTCGCTACGACATAAGTCAAAAGATTGTGATAGCAACACTTTCAAGGGATTTTCGGTTAAATGTGTCAAATAAATGTGCCATTTAACCGAATT
>JASMTR010000052.1:0-5511 GCA_041694175.1 Bacteroidales bacterium | reverse complement strand
AGTCCATAAAATCAATCAGTAGCCGAACTTCGATACAATTTTATTTCACTAACCAGTCCATAAAATCAATCAGTGAACGAACTTCGATACAATTTTATTTCCATAACTAGTCCATAAAATTACTCAGTGAACGAACTTTGATACAATTTTATTTCCATAACCAGTCCATAAAATTACTCAGTGAACGAACTTTGATACAATTTTATTTCCATAACCATTCCATAAAATCACTCAGTGAACGAACTTCGATACAATTTATTTCCCTAACCAGTCCATAAAATTACTCAGTGAACGAACTTTGATACAATTATGGCAATCAGGTGATAAGTCTCGGTGACATCTAATACAAAATTCGAAATGCAGCGCAGAACTAATTCGGCATCTCCATACCTTTATCTTTCAACAAGCTTCTATACTCCACCAACAAAGCTTCCCACACCAATTGCTGCTCGTATCTTGAGGTAATCATTGCTCTGGCGTTGCTTTTAAGTTCCGCATATAAGCTTTCATCACTTAACAGTTTTAGCATTGCATTTTGTAAAGCTTCAGTATCTTTAGGTGGAATAATCAATCCATTTTTGCCGTCTTTTATAATTTCATTGCAGCCATTGATATCACTGACGATACTCGGCAAACCCATCGCGCCTGCTTGCATGACCACATTGGGGAAACCTTCGCGATAACTTGGGAAAGCTAAAGCATTGGCAATCGCAAAATAAGGACGCACATCGTCTTGAAAACCTGTTGATATAATGTTGGGATTAGCTTCTATTTCTTGTAAGGTTTCGGGCTGTAAAGGGTCGAGTTCGGATTCTAGGGGACCGACTAGGAGAAGCCTCTCCCTAAATCCCTCTCCCAAGGAAAGGGACTTAAAGGCTTTGACCAACTCGTTTACGCCTTTATCGCTGACGAGACGGCCGACGAAAATGAACACAAAATCTTCTTCTAAAATACCTAACTTTTGCCTTAAAGTTTGGTTTTGCGCTTTTGAAAATTTCGCTGGATCAAAATCAAAGGAGTCGATACCATTGGAGCTGCCATTGGCAATGACTTTTATTTTTTCTGCTTTAGCATAATTATTTTGAAGTATAAAGTCATATAAGCCCTGACTGTTAGGGTAAACACGTGTGGCACAGGTGTAAGTTAGTTTTTCTACGGCGTCTAAAATTTTACGTTTTACACCTGAAGCCTCCATAAGTGGCATCCCTGCCACGGTGTGTAAACGTATAGGCACACCAGCAATATTTGCTGCCAACATTCCCAAAATCCCGGCCTTTGGCGTATGGGAGTGAACTATTGTTGGTTTTTCTTTTCGGAAAACTTTGATGAGTTGGATTAATGAAATTAAATCTTGAAAAGGCGTGATTTGCCGCGTCATATTCACTTCCTTCACCTCAACCTCTTCGTAAGTAGATACTTTTTCTAACTCTTCTTTTGGTCCTGAAGACACACACAACACCTCAAAAAACTTACTCATGAACTTGGGCTGCCCTTTGATTAAATATTGAAGGGACAATGGCACCGTAGTGAGGCGGATGAGTTTGGGTTTACTCAATAATTAATTGTTTTATGTTATTTTTTACTATTCTAAATTTCCCGCTTTTCTCAACAGGAATGTCATTTACATAGTTTATTTCAAGTTTCATTTTGTTTCCTACCCTATCTTTCCAATTTTGAATAAATCTAGATTCTTGATTTTCGTCATAAATATTTTCATCCTTAACAACAATAAGATTAATACTATTTAATTCATTTTGTACAATTTGATAATTTATAACACCCTCTACATCTTTCACCGCATTTGCAACATTAATTATATTTATCTTTCCATTTTCAGGTGAATAAATAAAATCATCAATACGTCCTAAAATTTCCTTTACTAAAGGATTATTATTTCCGCAAGAGCAAGTAACTGATTCATTTTCTAGGGTAATGAAGTCTCCAATATCGTAACGGATTAATGGTGTGCCTTCGTTTGTAAAACTCGTTACAACTAACCTTCCTGATTGAGTAGACTCATTATGCTCGTCTAAAACTTCAAAAACACCACTTTGAAGTTCTAAATGCAGCTTATTATTTTCACATTCAAAAATAAAAGGTGCGCCTTCTGATGAAGCGTATTGGTCATACAGTTTCGTTTTAAAAAAAACCTGTATTTTAGCTCTCATAATGGGTGTAATAGTTTCTGCTGTAGGGAAAACCGCTTTTACGGTATCAGCAGGAAAATCATATCCCTTTGTTAAACCATAGGTAGCTATTTCTAACATTGTGGATGGAAAACCTACTAAGTATTGCGGTTTGTATTTGATTAAATCTTCTATATAATAGCGGAGATAATCATCCTTAATGTGAAAAGTAGAATAATAGCGCACTTTATGAACAAAATCTGTTTTCCAGAAACGATTTTTTTTAATATCGCGTGGGCTCAAAATTTTTTTTCCTGAAAACCAAGCGGTTTTTTTTCCTAATTCGTAACCAAATCGGGAGCGAAAATCATCTAAAAAAGCAAAACGCTCTTGGCTATTTCTGGCGAAATTTTGTACTTCTAACGATTTACCTGTAGTTCCTCCTGTTTTTGATTTTTCTAATTTTTCAGCGGTATTTACAATGACAGTGTCTGTGTTATAACGAAGTGTTTCTTTATCTAAAAGGGGTAAGTTTTTGATATTTTTAATATCTGAAGCATTTGGAATATGACCAAGTGTTTTTTTGTAATAAGCTGAATGCTGAATAGCAAACTCGATGAGTTTTTTGAACCTTACTGCTTGATACGTTTTTAATTCGCTTAAAGATAAATTTCTGTTATTTTTCTTTTCTTGTCTATATGCTTTATAATGGCCACCATAACGTATTTTGTATGCCTTATAATTATAGATGACAATCATAAGGTTTTGAAGAAAGTGAGGGAGTAGGTTATAGAGTTTATCTTTCATTAGAAATTGCAGCTTGTTTAATAAGATAAATAAAAATCCATTCCTTCTATAATAATCCAAAACACATTACCATACCAAAATGTAGGGGTTAAAACCAATATAGGCAATAAAACATTAATGAATAAAATATCAAAAGAAAACACAGGTAGTGCCCATACAATCAACCTTTTTAAATTCACTACTTGGTGGTTTCCATAAATTTTGACTAAAAGCAATACCAAAAACAAATGGGCAATACCAAAAAAACGAATTCCAGAGGGTATGGAAGATAAAATAAAAGAAAATGAATAGAAAAAAAGCACAAATGCAAAAAGCTTGGTGAACTCAGATTTATCGCCTTCAATCCTTTTCAGTAGATTTCTCGTAAACAATACCATCACAAAAACCCAAACTTTAACACCATAATCAAAATAGGTTTTAACACTTAAAAAAAGGGAGCTCTCTCTTCTACTATCAACTGCGTTTGCTACCTCAGAGCTGTTTAAAAATTCAATTCTGTTGCCTATGGCGCCAGTGAAAAAACCGGATTTACTTAAAAATCCTAAATTTATCATATTCGTCTCTAAAAACCAGGATGCCAAAAATGTGATTACAAATACATAAAAAAGCAGAGATTTTACACCCCTTTTATCATAAAAAAATCGATGAACTAATTTATAAAGTAAAAATATGGGGATTACAGGAAGAAAACCATAATGAAATAAGGGTGTAATTAAAATACCGATCACCCAAATTGTTCTTTTTTGAAGTATAAAATTGTATAAGGAATAAAACAGCACTAAAGCTCCGGTATTAAACTTAAAGCCATTAACATTTACCAAAGTGATATAATAGGTAAAAAAGATGAGTGAAAGAATGAACAAATAAGCATCATTTGAAGAACCTCGTTCTTTCACCAGCACCCTTAAAGACAAATAACTGAACACCCCATATACGAAGCCCGCGTAGGCGTAAATTACTTTTGGATTATCAGAAAATATAGACACAAAATAGAACAAGAGCAATCGGTATAAATCCCTTAACTCTCCACCTTGGTATAACCTCACTATGGCATTGTAGTCAAGCGTGTTATCGAACCGCATAAATGCCTCTGCATAACGAAAGGAATCTGCCGAAGAGTCAGAAAACGATATAGCATAGCCCAACACCATTGCAAACAGGACATATACTACTGCACTAGTTCTCGAGCGAATATTGTATAACGACAAGCAGAAGCCTACTAGAGGCTGAATAAAAAAAACGGGGAATCCCAGGCCTGCAATTTTCTTATTCATTAATTAAACTTTTTCTTCAAATAAGTCTCCAAATAAGACCCCTTGAGATGCTCTATCAAATTCAGGGTAAAATTTATAAGGGAGTGGCTCAGATAATGCTCCTGATTTATATTTAGCAACAATGCTTTCAAATAGTACAACAGATTCATCTAGATTAAAATTTGCGGTATCAACATTCCAACCCAGTTTGTTTTCAGCTATGATTTTTGTAGGTTCAGAGGCTTGAGGCGCAAAATTTAAGATAGGCCTTCGTGCGCCCAAATATTCAAAAAACTTTATTGGCACTCCTGTATAATGGGTGGGTAAATGAGCTACAATCAACCAAAGCAAGTCAGAAGTCACCATATGTTCCAGCACTTTAGCTCTTGGTATATTTCCAATAAAGTTGGTAAACTCAAACGACTTGAATTCTTTTAATTCTTCAATTATTTCATCATCAAAATTCCCTGCAATACGGATTTCAACTTGATCTGTAGTTATAGTATTATTTTCTAATAATCTATCTAAAATTTTAAACAAGGGTATTGGAGACCTTACACCACGATAAAAACTACCGGCATAAAAGATGGTTAACTTTTTATTGTGGGTTTTGGTTATGTTTAAGTTTTTAAAATCTGAAACATCAAATCCGTTATATATAACCCTAAACTTGTTTTGGTGTTTCGTAAAATGCTTTGCATATAGATGTTTCATTGAATAAGATATAAACGACACCTTATCAGCGTTTTTTATCACTGAAACTTCTAGTTTTTTATTGATCCATTGTTTTAAGTTGCTTACTTTATCGGTATGCTCTATAAAGTGAAAATCCCTCAATTCACTGATCCAACGAACGCTCTTATTTTTGGATGCAATAAATTTACCGATTAAATGATTTGAGAATGAAGGTGAAGTAGTAAATACTATATCTGTTTTAGCTATTAATTCTTTATGTTTTATTAGGTACCAACATACTTTTGGATACCAAAATATGGCTTGATCAGGTACTATCAATGATGATAAAAATTTAACTAACGAAGTTTTAATTTTAGTTTTTAAGTTTTTTTTACCTTGTATAACGTTAAATTTATTTTTTCTTAAGCCCGTTACACTAACTCCTAAAAGACTATTCACTTTTATTAATTCAACACGTGGCAACTCCGGATTAAAGCCCTCGTTCACGCCCCAAGTAGTATCAGGATTGCCACAGGTTATTACCGTAACCTCATACTTGTTTTTGTCAAGATATTTTGCGACTGCATAAGGCCGTTGTGCCGCAGGTACATTAGACGGCGGATAGCTGTAGGATATGATTAATAAATTTT
>JASMTR010000051.1:0-13032 GCA_041694175.1 Bacteroidales bacterium | reverse complement strand
TCGTTTCCTGTTCTTAGCGCAACTGTAATAGTTCGGGTAGAAAATACTCCTGAGTTAATATTTTGGTTAGAAGGAATACTTAAAAAATCATTAACCCCATCAAAAGCTAGTGCTGCATTACCATTCATGCTATTAGCACTGTAAATTGGTTGTTGAGAAGCGTTGTTTTGAATAGCATTATTAGAATTTTCACCTGTATTATCAAAAATATTAACTGGATTTCCATCTGTGAATTGAAGTGAATTGGCATCAAACCAAAACCTTAAATTATTCCTTTTTTGAATTCCCGCTGGTACAGAAGTTATAAGTCTATCTTTTAAAATTTCAAAAGTAAAATAGTCCCCATTGTTCAAGTTAATATTGTCAAAACTTGCTTCGTCAACTCCTAAGGAACTACTAAAAACAACCGTTGGAGAGATAAGTGAAGGATTATCAGCTATCAGCATGATGACATCATTACTTGAAGTGGCATTATTATCAACAACCGAGATATCTAAATCGAGGTCTAAGTTAAAACTTCCATTTTTGGATACACGCCAAGTTGAATTAAACCTCACGGAATTACTAGAGAGGAATTCCGAACATCGAGTGGAAGCTACTTCATCTTCTGATAAATCAGTTCCTACATATAGAAAATCACCATCAGCTAGATTTGATGAACTCAATTTTACAATACCAGTTCCAAAATTTGAGGTGTCATAAAAATCTTGTGTATTCTCTCTTTTAATACCAACCACATTAAAATCAAAATCTCCATTAGAGGTATCATCTTGAATATATTCATTGTTTGCTGATAGAGGAATGTCATATTTGGCCGACATGTAATTATTTATTATAGTCCGCTCTGAATTATTTAAGGCTCTATTATAAATAGTATATTCAGATATTGAACCACTAAATGGATTAAGCTCAACACTATCTCCATCAGGAAATCTATTGTCCCCACTACCAGCAAGCAAAATATTCCCTGTGTGCCTATATAAAATCCCAATATTATTATTTTGTTCAAAACTTGAATTACCCAAATAGCCTGTAAATGAGCCTAAAGTATTATCACCACCATCTTGTTCATAAACAATAGTTAATATGTAGGTTTGTATAGGAGAAATTGACGTTGTAATTTGCTCTATAACAGGTGTTCCCCAAGGTGAACCAATACCATCCTCAAATTGATTAAACCCACTAAAAAATAAATTACCATTTTCTATGTAAATATTTAACCCACGAATGGCCCCGCCTTCTTCATACAAAACCTGCCTAGTTGTAATGTCAATTCCCGTTGTAAACACTAAAACAAAACTCCTTTCATTCCAAGGGCCTCCTATGTTTATATCAGAATTATTGGCCAGATCAAAAAAATCATTTGTACCATCAAAAATTACTTCAGATTGGTTATTGAGTCCGCTTAAATTCAGTAAAGGCTGTTCAGCTGCAGTGCTTTGAGTTAGAGAATTCGCATTACCGCCTTGGTTTCTCCAAGTTTGAACTGAAGAAGATTGTGCCTGATTAATGCTATTTGCATCAAACCAAAACCGGTTATCAGCATCTGATCCTACACCGCCAGGTCCGTCGTAATTTTGAGCAAAGGAAAATCCCAAAGCACCAAAAAAGGCAAGAAAGATAATAGTGTTTTTATAATAAAAATTGGTCATAGCAATCTAGTTTAAATACAAAAATAATTAAATATTTAACTTAATCAAATTCAATGTTTTAAAATCGTAATTTATTTAATTAAAGATATTGATTTTTGAAGAATTAAATTGTTAGGATAGGTCACCAATTCATCCTCATCTGTACGCAAATGTATCTGAAAAGCTTTGATATCTTCAATAACAGCTATAAGTGGAAAATCCTTATCTAATATTTTTATTTTATCGCCAATTTTGAAAGGATAATAAAAATATAATATAACACCAGCGGTCACATTACTCAAAATAGACCATATTGCAAACAGGCCAATACCAATAACAGCAAAAACAGATGAAAATACTACTGCTACTTGGTTAGGCTCGACTCCCCAAATTAAAAGAATAGCAAACAATACGACAAATGAAGCCAGTGTGTTGATATACCTTACTATTAGTGTTGTTCTTTGTACGTTTATTTCTCTTCGTTTAGCTATTCCAACAGCAGCTTTTTTGAATACATAACGAAGGATAACCAGACTCACAATAATAACAATTGTAAGTATGGCTTCAGTTTGGTTGTCATTAAAAAAAGTTATCATAATTTATTTAAGGTTTAAACTATCTCTAAGTGATTCATGTTTATTTGCGTTTTTAGTCCAATAATCAATTCTCATTGTTTTGCTTAAAACGCCTTCTGTGGTATCTTTTTCTATTTCTTGCCATTTTAAAATGGTGTAAGGAAATTTTGGTTCTTGGTAAATTTTTAAAACTCTGTCAATATTTTTATAATTTACGCTAGTTATCAAGGTGTCATTAGTTTTACTTTGTTCAATTTCTGCATCGTATGCTTTTATACTTTGGTGCTTTAATCTAAAGTAAGAAAAATCTGGAATGACTAGTAATTTTTCCTTTGGAATATCCAGTGGATTTATTCTCAGTTTAATCCACAATTCATTCTCTAACAGATGCTTATCAAGTTTTAAATCTTGGTCAGCTTCACCTTCAAAATAAGAATGCACTTTAACGTTAAATTGCTCTCGGTTGTTAAGCTGCATATAGGTTTGCCCACACCATTCTTGGGTTGATGCAGTCACTTTTATAGCGTGTGGCTGGGTTGTAAGTGGTAAAAAGGTAGATTGCATAATGCTGTATGGATAAATTCCTGTTTTAAACTTTTTAGTGTAGTTCAACTTCATCACATCAACTGTCTCATCTGAAGCTCTATCAGCCTTAACTTGTCCTTGTGGTAAAAAAGGTTCTTTTACAAAAATCAAAACCGCTGTTCCTTTTCGGGCTTCACCGTAACGCATTTGAGTTAAATCATAACTAGCAACTTCCGCTTTACCGTCAAACCAGTGAGACTTAAATTGATCACTTAAATCGAGATAAGTATATTCTTTTGGGCTTGTCTGAGTTTCCTCTGATTTTTCAGTTTGATTTTTTTGACAAGACAAAACCAAAACAAGTATTATTGATGTGATTAATTTTATTAGGAATTTCATAATGTTATGATTTAATAAATTCTTTTAAGGTTTGATAAAACAAATGCGTTGGAAAACCCATCACATTAAAATAAGAACCTTTAATTTTTGAGATTCCAATTTGCCCAATCCATTCTTGTATACCGTAAGCACCAGCTTTGTCGAAAGGTTTATAATTGTCGATGTAAAACCAAATATCGTCTTCATCTAAGGGTTTAAAAAACACTTCGGTGGTTTCGCTTTTTACTATTAATCGGTCATTCGTTTTTAGGCAAAATGCGCTGATGACTTGGTGCCATGAGTTTTGTAAAGATGATATCATTTCAAAGGCTTCTAGCCCATTTTCTGCTTTATTTAAAGCTTTTTCATTATGCCACACGATGGTGTCTCCAGTAATGAGAATATCGTTTTGATTTAAATCATCATAAGCACTCGCTTTTAATTTAGCAAGATATTCTGGAATTTCTTCTTTATAAAGCGATTCGGAAAAGTCTTCTTCAATATTTTTCAGTCTTACTTCAAAAGGAATATTCAAATCCTTTAAAAATTGTTGCCGACGAGGCGAGCCTGAAGCAAGTATAATATTATAGTTTTCTAAATTTTTCATATTCTAAATAAAATTAAACTGAAAACCCCAATCAACATGATGATTTTATAAGCGTGACTCAGCAACTTATAATTAACGTGATTTTCGTCTTTCCAAATTTTATACATCACAAAAAATAGAGGAATGCAAACTCCAAAGATAAAGTATAAACTAAAGATAAGGTCGGGATTCAAATAAACTTTAACACCAAAAAGTAAGGCCACAATAAGCAAAAGTGTTGATATAAAAATAAGCGTATTCATTCTTGATTTTCCAATCAAAATAGGCAGTGTTGAAATATTTTGTGCATAATCACCTTTGATGTCTAAAGTATCTTTGACCCACTCACGATTAAGATTCGCCCAAAAGGCAAAAATACTGTAAAATAAAATCCATTTAAAAATATTCTGATCAAAAAAAATACCCGTTTCAATATCAAAATAAAGCACTAAAACAAATGATAAACTCACCAAAAAACTGACCAAAATATTCCCTAAGACAGGAATCGACTTAAAGTATTGAGCATAAAAATACAATACCAAAATAACGGTAATTTCTACTATAAAAATTGACCAAAACAAAAGCTTATAACTGATAAAAAAGCTTATTAAAATAGCTGTGAAATTGAATATAAAATATACTGAATAGGCCTTTGAAACTTTAATTTGCCCCTTGGCAAGTGGTCTTTTTCGCTTATTTACAAAATCGGTTTTAATATCAAAAATATCATTGATAATATTGCCTGATGCAGCAATAAGTATGATGCTAAAGCTCAATAAAAAAAATTCAAATAAGCCCAACTTAAAGCCCAAATTTTGACTTTCTAAAAATGAAAACCTGAACAACAGATGAACTAATAAAATTAGCACCAAATTAGACCATCGAAAAAGGTTTAACCAAACTAACATTATTTTATATATAATTTTTGGGCTGAATAACTTTTGGTGGTTTTCCCGGCTCAAACCAAACCGCATCTAATTCTCCTTTGAGTTGAATAGTTTCACCTCTCACCTCAAGCCAACTTCCTTCTTTTAAACCTATGACATTGATATCGTTAAACATCTGAAACTCTTTAATACGTGTTCGTCGGGTTTCTCCTTTGTGTGTTGAATTTTTATCAGGTTCAATATAATGTGCATTAATATTGAAAGGTAAAATACTCAAAGTTTCAAAAGACTTTGGCATAACAATAGGCATATCATTGGTGGTTTGCATATTGGGTCCGCAAATATTACTTCCAGCACTTGTGCCGAGATATGGCGTTGCTAATAAAATTTTTTGTTTTAAAACGGGCATCAAATCCAATTCTTGCAGTGTTTTAACAAGCAAAAAGGTATTGCCTCCGCCTACAAAAATAGCTTGTGCTTTTTCTAATGCTTCAATCGGATTTTCAAATTCGTGAATCCCACTTACTTTCGCTTTTAAAAATGCTAAACCGTCTTTAGCTTTAGCCGTATATTCATCATAAGTTAAGCCTGAAGGCCTGGCATAAGGTACGAATAACACTTCTTCCACGTCTTTAAAGTGTGAAGCTAAAACAGGCTTCAGATATTCAAGATAAGCACTTCCGTGAATAGTTGATGTGCTGGCAATAATGCAATTCATTATAGATATTTATTTAAATATTGTAATTTAGTTAATTTTATAGTGACTATTAAAAGAAATATTGTCGAAATTTAAAAATAATTCTACAGTATTTTAAACCAATTGAAAATCTTATGTTCGAGTCCTTTAGCATTATCATTGCCTTAGTTTCACTGTTTAGCTTCATCAATTATAAATTTTTAAAACTTCCCAATACCATTGCGTTGATGATTTTAAGTCTTATCAGCGTAGCTGTATTAATTTCTATTGAAAATGTTTTTCCTGAAGTTTATCGATTTTTTTGTGAATTGGTTATAAATTCCAATTTTGAAAAATTATTATTAAATACTTTATTAAGTTTCCTTTTATTTGCTGGCGCTTTGCACGTTAATATCAAAGACTTAGCCCACGAACGTTGGTCGGTTTTGCTTTTTGCGACTTTTGGGGTTTTAATTTCTACGGCACTTGTTGCAACTTTAGTGTATTTTACTGCACAACTTTTGGGTGTGGATTTAGCGTTTACTTATGCTTTGGTTTTTGGCGCACTCATCTCTCCTACTGACCCTATTGCTGTCTTAGCCATTTTAAAAAAATATGATATTTCAAAAAGCCTTAAAATGAAAATAGAAGGCGAATCGCTTTTTAATGATGGTGTTGGCGTTGTGGTTTTTTCAGCGATGTTGCTCATTGCCCAACTCAAACACCCCGAACTTAATGCTGAAGTTGGGCAGGAAGTTGGCCTTTTATTTTTGGAAGAAGCGGTTGGCGGTTTGGCCTTTGGCGCCTTGATTGGATTTATAGGTTATTACAGTATCAAAGCCGCGAAAGATAATCCGCATTTAGCTGTAATGATGAGTATTGCTATCGTTGTAAGTGGTTATGCAGTAGCCTCATTACTGCACATTTCGGGACCATTGGCAATGGTGGTAGCTGGCTTAGTAATTGGAAACAAATTAGATATCAATCACCTCAATCATCAAATGTGTACCAAACAGCTCAATAATTTTTGGGAAATTTTGGATGAAATTCTCAACGGCGTCTTATTCGTTTTAATAGGTTTGTCACTGCACCTTATCACTTTTGATAGTACCGTCATTATATTAGGACTTATCGCTATCGTGTTGGTTTTATTTTCACGGTTCATCTCAGTGTTTTTACCTTATAGTTTTTTAAAACACAAAGAATATTCAGCGCTTAAAACTTCTGCCATATTAACTTGGGGCGGTTTGCGTGGCGGAATTTCACTGGCTTTAGCTTTCAGTCTGTCTGATTCAACTTACGGTAACATCATCGTTCAAATCACTTTTATCATTGTGATTTTTGCTATTCTAGTGCAAGGTTTGAGTATTGGGAAGTTAGTTGAAAAGTTGTTAAATAAAAAAAATTAGTTTTAAAAAGTAAAATTAAGCCCTAGTGTTATTTGTCTTGGTCTTAACCTAAAATTTGATTGCGAATTTATATTTGTGTTGCTAAATCTAGTAGAGATAAATTTCTCATCAAATAAATTTATAATATTTAGACGAAAACTCATCTTTTTAGAATAGTCAAAAAATAGGCCCGAATTTAAAATTGAATTTTTGTTTACTTCTGATGATGTTGAATCTGATGTTCTTATCATTTGAAAGTTTAGATTTAATCTTAAATTTTCACTCAAATGGAAAATAGAATTAATATCATGTTTTAAGAATTCGCTTTCTGCTTCAAAACCTGATGACTGAGTATCCGTAAAATTAAAACTACCATTATAATTAAAATCTATATCCTTAATATTTATGAGTCCAATATCCAAACCAAAATAATTACTATTGGTTGATGTATTTTGTGCTATATTATTGAAAACCAAATCAGATTTTAGATTTGAAAAGGTATAAGTAAATTTAAGATTAATTACATCTAATATCTTCTTAGTCATTGAAATAGTATTTCTGAATTGAGAAAACAAAGCAGGTCTTTCTAGTGCAATTGTCTCTATAAGACCATCATCATCTATAGTATTTGACAAGGTAAATTCTGAGGTTCTATTATTATAGCTTATATTATTCCTAAAAAGGAAACCTCTTAAAATATCAGCATAGGATACATTTAGGTCTGCACTATACAGCTTGTTAATGTTGATTTGATTAGGATTCCGAGATATTGAAGAGAAGTTTGAAAGTATAATACCGTTAAAAAGTTCATTAAACCTTGATGCTTTAACATTATATTTTCCTGATAAAATCGCTTTCCACTTGTAGTTAAATTCATAGTTTAACTGAAGTGAGGGTTCAAAGAATAAGAAACTACGGTTTAAATTTCCCTTTTCACTATAAAGTTCCTTTTGATTTAAGTTTAAAAAAGTAAAACTTGGAGAGACATTCATACTTAATTTTGAAAATTGATAGCGCATTTTAAAATCAGTAGTAGTGCGAAAGGTTTTCAAGCTAAAATCTGATTCAAACGGAAATGCTATATCTTCTTGAAGTTCATTGGTTTCTTGAAATAAACTTGTAGTCAAACTTTCATCTTTAAGCAAGATATCCTGCTTTAAAGACGAAGCTAAATTAAACAAATTAAAATTATATTTTGAATATGCTCCTAAACTTAAATGATCATTTTTTAATACTTGTTTGGTGCTACTTGCTGTGTCGATACTCGGTATTAAATCTTTAAATACACTTGGACTAACTTCAGAATTCTCATTATTATCAAAGTAATTGATTATTATACCACTATTTAAAATTTTACCATTAAGCACATTTTTTATTTGAGTTGAGTTTATGATTTGATTTTTCTTATTTAAAGTCCTGTAATTTAATGTATTGCTATTTTGATCAATGATAGCCTTTCCAATTATATCATTAATATTTACGCTAGTTTTATTTTTAAAATATAGTTTTTCTTTATTAATTTCTTGCGATAAATAAAAGTATAGATTCCTAGATTTTTTTTGATTTAACCTAGACTGATTTACAATTGTAGTATCAACATCTGTAAAATAAGATGTAATTGAATTGTTTTCAATTTCTTCATTATCATTGTTAAAATTAATTCCTGCTTTTAATATAATATCTTTTTGCTTTTTAACTAATAAATCATTTGTAGTAGAATAGGATTCATTATCAAGCCAAAATTTACTATCAAATTGAGGAACAGAAGTTTCGGGATCACTAATAAAGTCGTATTGTTCTGTTATCAAGCGACTTAAGTTATAATCACCACTAATTAAATTCATACCATTATACTTAAGAGTTTGGCCAAAATTGTTTGATTTAAGACTGCCTATTGATTGAATCTTATTTGATATATAAACAGGTGTAAGGTTTGCGCTTGCTGTAAATAACGGTATACCCAAATCAATGCTACTAGTTCCAAACAACACCCTTTTATTATCTTTTAGTTTTAAATTAATAGCAACTTTATCACTTAAGGTACGGTCGATGTCAATTTTAGCATGATTATGATTTTGTAGAATTTCAATATCATCTACAATTGATGCAGGAACACCTTTTGATGCAATATTATATCTACCCTCCAACAAATCAAGTCCGTTAATGTATAAGTGACTAATATTTTTTCCTCTGTAAGAAATTTGACCTTTATCAGTAATTTCTATACCTGGTATTCTACTAATGACATCTTCGATTGTGTAATCTTCTTTTTTTTTAGGTTTTCAACATTGTAGATGATAGTATCACCTTTAATTTCAACCGTTTTATTTGAGATTAAATCTACTTCTTCAATCATTTGAACTTCTGGCACAAGATTAAAATTGATTATTTTATTTTTAAAAGGTACTCTTATGCTACTATTCTTATATGATATGTTTTTAATATTTAACCAAATACTATCTTTTATCTGATCATTTAAGCCAATTTTAAGGGTGTATTTTCCTTTCAAGTCTGAGATGGCGTAGCTAAGTATTTTTGAATCATTTTTTTTTAAAGTTGCTGTAATGATTGCGTTTGAAATTGAAACTTTAGTGCTATCATCAATGATAGATCCATATATTTTTATGTTTTGGGAGTATAAAAAAAATGGAATTCCTATAAAAAATGCTAAAAAAAGTATTTTGGTGAATATTTAATTAATGGTTTATTGATCAATTTTTTCAATAAGATTTCTTTTCTTAGAATTTTTATTTAAATTTAATTTTTCACCATTTGTATTTGAAATGACAAAACTAGGGATTCCTTCTTCATCCTTATTCATGTATTCTAATCGGTCATTAATAGATAAGTTGTAATATTTTTTTCTCAGTTTTAAAAATTCGTGTTTATTTAATGTTTGAGCCTTTTTGTTTGATTCAAATGGAAAATAATAAGTCACTTTATCATTTAAAATTATATTTTTTTAGTAATGTTAGTCATCTTAAAATTAAATATATCCTCAGAATCACTTATGTCTAAAATTAGACCTGGTAAACCATAAAAGTAATATGGTCCTGCATTTAAAGGTATTTCTGTTGTATACCAAGCAATCCATTTTCTGCCATAATAATTTAGAGTAGCCTTAAAGCAAGTAAAATCACTAATTACTTTCTTTTCATTAATAAGAGTCCAATCAAAGTTTATTTCAGAGTTGTACTTAAAAAAATCTTTACCTAAACTTTCAAAATAATTAACACTGTTATTATTACGTTTTATAAAAAAATAAAAAGGAGATGTGATGCTTATCACATCTCCAGCGTTTAAATTTCTTTCTTGCTTTATTTTACTTACTTTAACCATTTTATCTAAAGTAAAAATGGATTCATTCTCAGAAAAGTATAATGAAGTATTCAAATAATTAGTCTTATTAGAATTTTCAAATTTTTTAAACCTCATTTCATATGATATTTCATATAAGACTTTATCGGTTGAGTTTGTTTGCGAGAAGCAAATAAAATTTAAAAAAATAATAAATACAAGAATAATATTCTTCATGGTTTTTAACAAGTTTCGTCTTCAAGATAATTTACAACAGCTATTAATTCCATAACATTAGGTTTTCTTCTCATTGTACCGCCAGTATTGTTAAAATTATTGACATCAGTTTCCAAATCTCCTGTTAATTCTACTTGTACAGAAGCACAATAACTACCTCCACAAGATGTATTCACTAGAGTGGATTGCGAGTCACATTGTTGTTGACTAATCTGAGCAGTAATACTAAAACTTACTACTAAAAACAAAGTTAAAAAAATTTTTTCATGGTTAAAATTTTTAAGTTATTGTTCAAAACTAATAATTGTCTTTTTTTGTTAAAAATATGTTAATTTTTTTTACATGGCCTAAACATTAATCTAACACTTATCTTCTAATACAACTCGCATTCGCTACCTTTGCAATGTGAAAACAACAGACAAAAAAGACATACGCGCTTTAAGCAAAGACCAATTGCGAGAATTCTTTGAATCAAATGGAGACAAAGCTTTTAGAGGCAACCAAGTTTATGAGTGGCTCTGGAATAAAGCTTGTTACGATTTTGAAGATATGACCAATCTCTCCAAAGCCACCAGAGAAATGCTGGAAGCCAACTTCGTTATCAACCACATTAAAGTTGATACCCAGCAGCGCAGTAAAGATGGCACCATAAAAAACGCTGTAAAATTACACGACGGTTTTGTGGTAGAAAGTGTGATGATTCCTACTGAAAACCGAACTACTGCCTGTGTTTCTTCTCAAGTTGGATGCAGTTTAGATTGTAAATTTTGTGCTACGGCAAAGCTCAAACGCCTGCGAAATCTAAACCCTGATGAAATTTATGACCAAGTAGTAGCCATTGACAAACAGAGTCGATATTACAACAATCGTCCATTGAGCAATATCGTCTATATGGGTATGGGCGAACCGCTGATGAACTACAAAAATGTCTTAGCTTCAATAGAAAAAATCACTTCTGAAGATGGTTTAAATATGTCACCCAAACGCATTACTATTTCCACATCTGGCGTCCCAAAAATGATAAAAATGCTGGCAGACGATCAGGTGAAATTTAATTTGGCCGTATCTCTACATTCAGCTCGTGACGAAGTTCGTACGCAAATCATGCCGTTTAATGCTAAATTTAGTTTAGACGCTTTAAAAGAATCTTTAGAATATTGGTATGCTAAAACCGAAAAACGGGTGACTTACGAATACATTGTTTGGCAAGGCATCAACGACACTGATGCAGATATTGAGGCTCTGGTTGATTTTTGTAAAGCCATTCCGTGTAAAGTCAACTTAATCGAATTCAATCCTATTGATGATGATATGTTTACTCAAGCCAATGACAAAGCCGTGGCTAAGTATATGACTACACTTGAAGCACACGGCATTACAGTCACTTTGCGGCATTCCCGAGGGAAAGACATCGATGCCGCTTGTGGGCAATTGGCTAATAAAAATGAAACGGCTAAAGTTTAAAACGCAAACCTTAACCCCAACTGAACATTGTTGATATCAACTGGGTTATCTTCAAAAATTGGATTGATGTTATAGGTTAAATACAAAGTTGTATCACCAAAACCAGCATAGGCACTCAAACCATATAAAAAGTTGTTGGTATTAAAATCGTCTTTGGTCTTCTCCTTTTCATTGTCGCCATTCAAATCAAACTTTAGCTTTTGAACATTATTAAGATTGAGTCCTAAAAAGCCGCCAAGTCCAAAATTGAAACCACTTCTGGTAAAATAATCGCCGTTTCCTTTTTTGGTGTTAAAGTGTAAATGCAGAGGAAAAATTAAATTGTCTTGTCTAAATTTAGATTTATCGAGGTCAAATTCAAAAGTTTCCAAATTGGTTTGTTCGCCATTTTCTACAAATATTTGATTATCCTCAGGTTTTAATCCGTTGAATTGAAAAGAAAATCCATAATCTAAACGTAGAAAATTGTTTTTAGAAATCGGAGTGGACCATAAAAATCCAATTTCAAAAAAGCGACTACCGCCGACTTTAAAAGGAGAATCGTTTAAACCACCATTTTCAGGAATGGCATTATTTAACCCAAAAGCAATAATTAAATCTTTTTGAGTAGTTATTCTTACCTTCTTTTTTGAGTCATCTTCTGATGAAATTTTAATTTTTTGTTTAAATATCGTAAAGCTTTCAGCATCTTCATCATCTTCTTTGTTTTTTACCTCTTCAGCGACGTTCATTTCTTCAGCCAAATACCCATTTCGTTTTAAAAACTCAATTTGATTTTGCACAACAGCTTGACGGTTTTTAATATTTTGAGCCGTACGTTGAGCATTTTTCATTTTAATGGCTTCAAAATCTTCTGGGCTATAGATAGAATCTTGTGCTTGTTGTGTGTTTAACTCTGCGATTATGACCTTGAGTTTATTTTTTTCTTCGGTTTCAATATCTTTTAATTTCTGCTCAAGTTGAGCCAGTTGCATTTTGGCTTTATCATCAAGTTTAACTGTGGTAGAATCTTGAGCAAAAGCGCTAATAGTTAAAAGACTTAATAACAGAAAAACAGGTAATGTTTTAATGGTTTTCATAGGTTTAGTTTTTAAAAATAGGATATAATTATGGCTGTTTTTTTTTTTTTAAAATTTGTATTTAAATGAGTTATAATTTTAGTTTGAGACAAAGGCTCGTTTGATATCTTTGAGGTTAGACACTAAAGCTTCCCATATTCTGCCTTTGAGATTTGGAGGTTTTTCTAACTCGATTTCTGCTTCTATCTCTGCTAATAAAACTGTGGCTTTTAATTCTTGTAAAATTTGTTTTTGTTCTTCGTCTTGAGTTTGACTCATAGCTTCAGCTAAAAGGGAGTTGACTTCATTGAGCAGTTGTTTTTCTTTTTC
>JASMTR010000050.1:0-3255 GCA_041694175.1 Bacteroidales bacterium | reverse complement strand
TCTCGCCTATTTTTAGCGATTTTTTTTAAAACCAAAATGAAATCCTTGTTTTGAAATAGATGATTAAAACGGATGATTGAAATCAAAATGCGGATAAAGAGAAATTGAATTTCAACGATGAAATTTGCCAAATCCAAAATGAAAACCTTGTTTACGAAATGGAATTGTGAAACGGCGAACGAAAATTAAGCAACGGCAAATATTGATTAACGATAAAAGTTGATTAATAACAATTTTGATTTTCAAAAACTAAGACTTGGATTTTGACGATGAAAATTTTAATAATTGGAATTTAAATGCTGACTTGTAAACTGAAACGTTGAATGAAAACATCAAATAAAAAAACGAATGAAAATATTTGCAGCGAAAGTTGATTAGACCGAAATAAATCGCTTACTATCAAATATTGGAATGGAAATACACACCACAACAATGGCTATAAGTAATGCGGTAGTTTTGGCTGAATTCAAAGATTTAGGCAAGTTTTCTCGCGAGCAATTTATATATTTATAAAATGAAAATTAAAAATAGAAAATAGCTCGCTTGAGTTTAGGCTTATTTGAAAGTTTTTAGCTTTCTTTTTCCGCACTACTCATAGCCAGACCGTTGTGCGGCAGCTAAAAAACGACACCTAAGAAACTGACAAATTGAAATTAAAACGCTGGACATATTTAATCATCGGACTGCTGATTTTAGGATTTGCAGGATTTTGGACGTTCACGAATTTCAACTTTAACTCAGACTTTGAAGTCGGACAAGAAATTGACGCCTTGAACGGAGTTTATGTCTACTATAATGGTGGCGTTGGAAACGTGACTGAGAGAAACACAACGACTGACGGTTACAACTTAGGACTCAAATTTCAGTGCGTTGAATTTGTAAAGAGGTACTACTACGAACAGTTAAATCATAAGATGCCCGACAGCTATGGACACGCAAAAGACTTCTTCGACAATTCCCTACAAGACGGACAGGAAAACAAGCAACGGAATCTATTACAGTACACAAATTTCAGTCAGACAAAACCGAAAGTTGACGACTTATTGATTTTCGAAGGAACAGTTTTTAATAAATACGGACACGTTGCGATAATTTCAAAAGTGACCGATGACGAAGTTGAAATTATCCAACAAAATCCAGGACCCTATGGACAATCAAGAGAAACCTATGACTTGGAATTTGAAAATGATAAATGGAAAATTGACAATGACCGAATTTTAGGATGGTTAAGAAAAGAGAAATGAAAAAGCCGACCGCACAACAAAGGCTATACGTAATGCGGGTTTTGGTGCTAAATTGAAAGTAAATGAATATTAACAAACATTACGGTAAACCGAAAGTGAAGTGCATTTTAATCCCGCACTACGCATAGCCAAACCGTTGGCAATAATATTAACATCCTAAAACATATTTATGCTAGATAAGTACTTAAGAAATTTTAATGAAAGTATCAGTGGTTTAAGAGAGTTTATTGAACTTATCGAACCGTTTTTAGACAAACATCTTGAAAACGCAAAAACTGAAAAAGAATTAATATCAAAAGGATTTGATTTAGCTAAAGAAATTGCACAGGAAACGGATGAAGAAAAAAGGAATATTAAAGTTACGGAAGCTAAAAATCTTTTTGAAGGAGATTTGATAATTGCAAATGAAGTAGATAAAGATAAGGTAATTGAAGAAAATAATGGAATTGAGATAGAACAAATCCCAGATTTTGTCTACTCTGTTCCAAAAAGTCTACACCCTAGAATTGATTCAAGCCTAGAAAATGTGGATAAGATAACACATCAAAAACATCAACTGCTTAAAAGTTCCTTAATAAGTTTACTAAGTACGGTAGAGTGGTTTTTTTCTCAAGTACTACATTTTTATTATGATAAATATCCTGACTCAGCTGGTATCAAGAAAAAAACATTAAATCTAGAAAATTTAAAAACTTTTGGTGATGTAAAAGATGCAGAGAAATTTCTCATCGATCAAAAAATAGAAGAAATTTTTAGGGGTGGTTTTGAAAGTTGGTTATCGATTCTTAAAGATGAAATAAAGATAAAGTCTCGATTAGCTTTCAAAGAAAAAGAGAAACTTATTGAAATTTATCAAAGGAGAAATTTACTTGTGCATAATGGAGGCATTGTAAATTCAATATATTTAACTAAAGTTGCTAAAGAACATAGAAAAGACGCAAAAATTGGTGATGAATTAGAAGTTACTAAGGAATATTTAGAAGATTCAATTTGTAAAATTCATCTAGTATTTACTTTAATATCATCAGAAATTTGGAAAAAAATTGAGAAAAAGAGTGAGACTAGAGAAGAAATATTAAATGATATTGTTTACAGTAACCTTTTAGCTGATAGATGGGACATTGCTGGTGGAATTTCAGAATCAATATTTAATGATGAAGACAATGCTTCCGCCCATAGAACAGTAGCTAAATTAAATTTTTGGCTATGTCAAAAAAGACAAGGAAAATATGATAGTGTAAAAAATGAAGTTGAATCTGCTGATTTTTCAGATAAGTCTCTTAAGTTTCAAATGGGTCTATGGGGATTAAGAGAAGATAAGCCCCATTTTTTTAACAACCTTGAAGATGCAATTAAGTCAAATGAATTATCAATAGAAAGTCTTTTAGAGTTTCCAATTTTAAAAGAGATGAGACAAACTAAAGAATTTGAAGACTTTCGACAAAATTCTGAAACTTTTAAAGAAATGATAGATATAGAAGAAAAGGAGTAAAAAAATACTATTGCCAACAGCGCATAACAAAAATGGCGAGATTTGTGATTGAAATGAAATGTTTGTGTATTTTTTAGAAACTTAAAGTTTAACCGAAAAACTTGCGCATTTTAGCTCGCCACTTTCGTTATGCGCGAGACGTTACCACACATTTAAAAACGAAACGAAATTAAAATCACAGTAAAAGAGTTAATAGAAAAATTGAAGAAAGAAGACCAAAATCTCGAAATTGACTTTGGGGGCTTAGAATTTTATAGATTAAAAGATAGGGGCGGATTTTTACAATTCGAATTTAATCAATCAGTTTATGTTAATGAATCTGGTAAAGTCGTAGTCGAAAACCATTAACAAATAAAATGTCTGGATAAAAAGAGATTTTATACTATTTATATTTCAAATTAATCAAACTAAAAATTAAATTATTAAATATCATTGTTGTCCGATAAAAATCTAAACTACAAAAAAAATCTTTTGTATCGCCTAATTTCACTGTATAGCTTTAGTATTTTAAAAACAGAA
>JASMTR010000049.1:0-6315 GCA_041694175.1 Bacteroidales bacterium | reverse complement strand
TTATTCTTGATTATAAAATTAGCTGGAGCTTTTTATTTACTTTATCTCGCCTTTAAAATATATCAAGACCCCGCTTCAATTGACTTTAAAACAAACCAACCTAAAAAACCTACTGAAAATTATATGAAGCAAGGCTTTTTAATGAATGTACTAAATCCGAAAGTTACCTTATTTTTTATGGCTTTTTTTCCTCAATTTTTGTGGGATAAAACTGAGGATACTGTCTTTCAATTTTATGTATTAGGCTTTATTTTTATGTTACAAGCTTTTATCATTTTCGGAATTATTGCAGTGTTTGCAAACAAGTTTTACGCCATGATTCAGAACTATTCAAAATCTGCTTTGATATTTAAATATTTACAAATTCTAACTTTTGTAAGTATAGCCATATATATTATATTTAGCCATGAATATTGAAGAGTTTAGAGATTATTGTCTATCAAAACCCGGTTTTCCGTTTGACGACAATGTGTTAGTCTTTAAAGTTGTGAACAAAATGTTTGCATTAATACCGAATGTTATTTTAAATGTCGCATAAATACTCTTTAAAATATAGGTCGGTATTATACCTATAGCAGATTATTAGCGTCATTATTAAGTTAAATTGGTATAACTTCCTTAAAAAATGGGAAGCAGGCGAACACAGTGTTAATTTAAAATGTGACCCAGAAAAAGCCATAGAACTACGAGAAAAATACCCGGGATTCGTTTTTCCAGGCTTTCATATGCATAAAAAACATTGGAATACAGTGGTTGTAGAAAATTCAGATTGACTGAAAAATTTATCAAACATTTGATTAATCACAGTTACAAACTTGTAGTGAGTAAGCTTTCTAAAAAAGATAAGGCAAAACTTGATAATTTATAGGTTAAGATGCAAAAACAATAAAAAGATTTAGAAAAATCTACCTCAACTCTGCCTGCAATTCGGTTTCAAATTGTTTTTGTAGTTTACTCATAATTTTATCAACTTGCTTATCTGTAAGTGTTTTATGTTGATCTCTAAAGGTGAAACTGACAGCATAGCTCTTTTTACCATCAGGTAAATTTTCGCCTTGATACACATCAAACAAATTGACTTGTTGTAGAAGTTTTTTATCAGTTTTTTGAGCTATATTTTCAATTTGTTCAAATGAAATATTATCGTTTAATAGTAAAGCAAAATCTCTTCTCACTTCAGGATATTTAGGTATATCTTCAGCTTTGAACTGAATTTTAGACGATAACTTCAAAAGATTATTCCAATCAAAATTGGCGCATAAAACTTCTGTTGAAATATCAAAAGGATCTGTGATTTCTTTTTTAAGTCTACCAAATTTTACAATGGTTTTCTTATTGATTTTATAGGTTAAACCTTCGGCGATGCTATCATCTTCATTAGACGTTGGTATAAAGCTTAGACCTAATTTATCTAGAACACTTTCTACAACACCTTTTAAATAAAAAAAGTCCGCATCATAAGACGGATTTAACCAATTTTCTTCTGTTCTATTGCCAACCACAAAAAGAGACAAGTGTTTTTGTTCCTCTATTTTTTTATCAAATTTGTGGTAACTTTTTCCAAACTCAAAAAACTTCAGGTTTTCATTTTTACGATTCAGATTAAAACTGATGTTTTCTAAACCAGAAAACAATAAGCTTTGCCGCATCACCGCTAAATCTTGACTCAATGGATTAATTATTTCAACATTATTCTCTTTTGATAATTCACTACTGTATTCTGTATAATCAGCAGTTGTCAATGAGTTGGCCATAGTTTCATAAAAACCTTTAGAAACCAACATATTGGCTATGATATTTTGAACTTTATAATCTTCAAATTTTGAAGAATTAGCCACCGAAACACTAAATTTATTATCTAATTTAATGTTGTTGTAACCATAAACTCTCAGAATTTCTTCAATCACATCTACTTCGCGAGTCACATCAACACGATATGCTGGTATGGTTAAACCCATTCCACTTTCAGAAACATTATTGACTTTTATGTCTAATGATGTTAAAATGGATTTGATGACACCAGAATCGAGTTCTTCACCAACGAGTGAATTAATCTTATCAAAGGTGAGAAACACCTGATGGTCTTCAATTTTTTTGGGGTAAAAATCATCAATATCGCTACTCACTTTACCACCGGCGATTTCACTGATTAAAATTGAAGCTCTTTTGAGTGCATCTTCAGTAATATGCGGGTCAATGCCACGTTCAAATCTAAAAGACGCATCTGTGCTAATGCCGTGTCTTTTTGCTGTTTTACGAACACTCACTGGGTTGAAGTAGGCGCTTTCTAAGAAAATACTTTTTGTTGTTTCAGAAACTCCTGAATTTTCACCTCCCAAAACACCAGCAATACAAAGTGGTTTTTCAGCATCGCATATCATTAAATCTTCGGCTGATAATTTACGCTCAACACCATCTAAGGTTGTAAATTTAGTATCTTCTTCTAAAGTTTTTACTATGATTTTTGAATCTTTAATCTTATCAGCATCAAATGCGTGCAGTGGCTGACCAAGTTCATGCATGACGTAGTTGGTGATGTCAACAATATTGTTTTTTGGATTGATGCCTATAGCTTTCAATCGATTTTGAAGCCAAAGTGGCGAAGCGTCAATATTAATATCTGTTATTGTAACTCCGCAATATCGCGGGGCTAAAACAGATTTTTTAACTTCTATTTTGGTTCGTCTTGAACGATCTTCAACGTGAAAACTACTAATTGATGGTGTATTAATAGGCAAACTTTTGCCTTGTTGAATAATGCCAGCTCTCAAATCACGGGCAACACCCCAATGACTCATGGCATCAGCACGGTTTGGGGTTAATCCGATTTCAAAGACTTGATCTGTTTCAACAGGAAATATCGTATTTAAAGCTTGTCCAGGATTGAAATTGCCTTCTAAAACCATGATACCATCGTGTGATTCGCCTAAGCCAATTTCATCTTCGGCACATATCATACCCATACTAACTTCGCCTCTGATCTTTCCTTTTTTTATTTTTAAAGATTCTCCTTTATCATTGTAAATTGTTGTGCCAACTGTAGCCACAGGCACCCATTGATTTTTTTTTACATTTGGTGCACCACAAACAATTTGAACGGGTGCTTTTTCGCCTATATCTACTTTAGTAAGTTTAAGCCGGTCTGCATTTGGATGTTTTTTACATTCTAAAACTTTCCCTACAACAAGCCCCTGCAATTGACCTTTGATAGATTCAAAATTCTCTATCCCTTCAACTTCAAGACCTAAATCTGTAAGAATGGTTTCGACTTTATCAGCTGACCACTTTATGTCTATAAAATCTTTTAACCAATTATAAGAAATCTTCATACAATCCGTATTCTAAGCTTTACAGCTTTTGTTAATTTGAATTTGCAAAGATAATAAAACGTGTGGGTGCTGATAAATAATAATGCGTAATATTGTAAATATAAATCACTGCAAAATGAAATATAATATTTGTATTTTACTTTTAGTATTAATAATTACAAGTTGCAATACTAATAATGACGCTCCACCTACTGCAGAATATATAGTTGATAAAGCTATTGAAGTCTCTGGTAAAGATGCTTTCAAACACTCAACTGTTAGCTTTACGTTTAGAAACAAAAAATACATTAGCCAAGGACATTGCTCTCATTATGTATTTTCGAGAGTTTCTCGTGAACCTGATACCTTGATAAAAGATTTTTATGAACCAGGCAAAAGTTTTAAACGCTACATTAATGACTCATTAATTCAAGTAGCAGATACAACAGCACAGAAATATGCTGAATCAATTAATTCTGTGCATTATTTTGTTCAATTACCATATCGACTCAATGACAAAGCTGTCAACAAAACCTACATAGGTTTAGACACCCTTAAAAACAAAGTATATCATCAACTTCAAGTCACTTTTGACCAAAAAGGTGGCGGAACAGACTATCAAGATGTGTATATGTATTGGTTTGGAAAAGATGATTATAAACTCGATTATTTGGCATATAGTTTTGTGGTCAACGGTGGTGGTATTCGATTTAGAGAAGCCTATAACGAAAGATATATTGATAGCATCAGGTTTGTAGATTATAAAAATTATAAACCAAAATCAGAAAACATAAAGCTTCAAAACATCTCAAAAGCATTTGATAATCAACAACTTGAATTGCTATCAAAAATTGAAAACGAAAACATACAAGTCGAAAAGTCTAAAGAAAAATGTTAAAGTTAAGACTATTGTCTATATTTAAAAGACATTTGTATATATTTGTGGGTAAATAAATGAGAAATGAAAAAATATAGCACCCATACCGAACTACAAGTTGTAAATGAAGCTGTTTCGGCATATGTCATCAAAGACATCAAGCCTTTTCTTGATATTAAAAATTTCTCATTTTCAGATTTTATAAACGACAAAATTTTAGTCATTAAATCCATTAGAAAAGGGCTGTCTTATCAACTTTTTAAAACGGTGATGTTGTTTTCGCCCTTTTCCGAAGAGGAATGGGCCGAATACCTTAATATTTCAACAAAAAGTTTACAACGCTACAAAAAAACTAAAGACTTTCACTTTAAGCCTATCCACTCAGAGAAAATTCTTGAAATTGCAGAGGTTACGGCTTTTGGTAAGCAGGTTTTTGACAATAACACACAATTTCACGATTGGCTCAATACGCCATCTTTGGCTTTTAATAAGCTTACACCTGCAGAGTTGCTCAAAGATTCATACGGCAAAGCGCTTGTTATGGACGAGCTCAACAGAATAGATCAAGGTATTTTTGCATAGTGGAAGTTTTTAGATTAACAAGACAAAAATATTCTAAATCCTTAAGCGGTAAAGGTGCTGCATTATCTGGCAATCGTTGGAATAGCAAAGGTGTTGAAATGATTTACACTTCCCAAAGTAGAGCTTTGGCTATGGCTGAAGTTTTGGTGCATTTGCCTTTACACCAACTGCCTAGTGATTTCAAAATGATATGTATTGAAATTCCACAGACCGTAAGCGTAGAAACTCTAAAATTCAACGATTTACCCAAGTTATGGAATGCTCTGCCACATCATATTAGTAGTCAAAAAATTGGAGATGATTTTATTATGCAAAAACAAAGCTTGATATTAAAAGTGCCAAGTGCTGTGGTTTATGGAGATTTCAATTATCTTATCAACCCTTATCATTCTGATTTTAAATCTATAAGTATCAAGTCTGTAGATGATTTTCCGATAGATCAGAGGTTGAAGTCTTAATAAGATATTATTTAATGTGATTAAAAATCCTGATTATTTATTCCAAGGCATTTGACCAACAGAAATATTATAAACACCATCTCCTTTATTTTTTAGCTTCAGTTTGAGTTTTTTACCAGGTTGAAGGTTCCAGTTTTCTGATAAATCAGTGTTTATTCTTATGAATTCAACACTCTTTTCATTACTAAAAGAAGATTTAAAAGCTTGTCAATATTCTTTATAGAGCTTTTTATCAGAAGCAAAATTCCAATAATACAAAATAGTGTAAGTATTTGAATTTTTATATCCATTTTGAATAAATTCCATATCTCCAATGATGGTATTTAAATTTTCATTTTCTAAGTTGTGGTTACAAATGTTGTATTCTTTTTGGATACTACTTTATTCAATAGACTCCAGCTCTGCAGGACCACAATAAGCTTTTTGACTTTTACATAAGAGTTCTCCTTCACTATTGTATATATAGGCTTTTGTTTCCATACCTTTAAAAAACAAATTCATTATTTTAGATGAATCAATAGCTTGTTTATAAACAGCATCATAAACATTATTATTTTTAGGTAAGTTATTAATTACATTAGTAATTTCTTCTTCAGTAAGCACTTTTGGATCAGGTAAGCCTGAGACTGTTTTCATCATTAAGCTGCAGGATGTGGTCAAAAAGAGAAAACACACAAAAAATAATTTTGAACTTAGTTTTAAAATTGAAATAAAATAATTGTTCATATCTTACTACTTGTAAATTACCACTTCAGGGATTAAAACAGGATTTTTCATATCTTTAATGACTTTATCATAAGCTTTTAAAGTGTCTTTGTATGCTAATGGATATCTCAAATAAGCCTTAAAACTGAAGTGCTTACTTTTTCGAGAAAAGGAGGCAATAATTGGAGCATTTTTAGTGTAGTCTACTTCATTTCTATGTGTTATATGTTCCAAACCAAGACAAATTCCTTTATCACTAATTATAATTGGATTATCTTCAAAATCATAAATTAATTGTCTATTTTTCCCTTTGAGTTCTGATTCAAAAATTGTGTTTGTAATTGGTAATCTCATTAAACTTTTGGGTTTGAAATTGACGTTCTCG
>JASMTR010000048.1:0-6334 GCA_041694175.1 Bacteroidales bacterium | reverse complement strand
CTATTATATATTTTAAGTCAAAGCAAAAATCGAGTCTTCTAAAACCCATACTGATAGGCCTATTATGTATATCTTTTACTTTCAGTGTAAATTTTCTCTATAATTCTGTATTACAACCCCACCAAAAAGCCCGATTTGAAGTGCTTATTAATCCTAATGTGAACAATAAAAGCAGCGGTTATAACCTGTATCAAAGTGAAGTGGCTATTGGCAGTGGTGGGTTTTCAGGAAAAGGATTTTTAAACGGAACACAAAAGCAAGGCAGATTTGTGCCTGAACAACACACCGACTATATTTTCACAACCATAGGTGAGGAGTTTGGGTTTATAGGAAGTGCCCTTGTTATATTGCTATTTGTAGCCTTCCTAAGCCGGATATTATATCTTGCTGAACGTCAAAAAAGAACCTTTAGTCGGGTTTATGGTTATGGGGTGTTTGGAATTTTATTTATTCATTTTTTTGTCAATATCGGTATGGTCACTGGTCTTATTCCAACCATTGGAATTCCACTACCGTTTTTTAGTTATGGCGGTTCAGGTTTGTGGGGATTTACCATTTTGGTTTTTATCTTGTTAAAACTTGATGCAGATCGAATTAAATTAGGGAGCTAAGTTTTAACCTAATATCATCCCTGCAATAGTGGCTGACATTAGTGAGGCTAGTGTTCCGCCAAGTAGAGCACGCATACCGAATTGAGATAAGGTTTTACGCTGTCCAGGCGCTAAAGACCCAATACCACCAATCTGAATGCCTATAGAAGCAAAATTGGCAAAACCACATAACATATAAGTCGCCATAATGATAGACTTCTCATATTTAAAATGAATAGCACTACCTAAGTCTTTAAGCTCTGCCAATTGAATATAGCCAACAAACTCACTGGCTGCCAATTTAATGCCTAATAGTTGCCCCATCAACATAGAGTCTTCTTCTGCAACGCCAATAAGCCACATAACAGGATAAAAAATAGTCCCTAAAATAGCTTCAAGAGAAAATTTTTCATAGGGTGTGTTTTGGGCTACAAAATCGTTCAAACCTACAAGACCGCCAAAAGCGTCTAATCCATAATTAATCATTGCAATTAAAGCCACAAAAACTAACAACATAGCAGCTACGTTGGCTGCTAAGCGCAAGCCTTCTGTTGTTCCATTAGCAATAGCATCTAATATATTTGAGCCAATTTTATCCATTGACACATCTGCTGAATTGTCAACTTTAGCTTGCTGTGGATAAAGAATTTTTGAAATGACAATAGCGCCTGGAGCTGCCATAACAGAAGCGGCTAACAAGTGTCTTGCAAATTCTAATCGCATTGCAGGGTCATCACCACCTAAAAAACCAATATAGGCTGCCAAAACACCACCAGCTACTGTGGCCATACCACCAATCATAACCAATAAAACTTCCGAGCGTGTCATGCGTTCGAGATAGGCTTTTATCATTAAGGGAGATTCAGTTTGACCTAAAAATATATTTCCAGCAACACTTAAAGCCTCAGCTCCTGAAACGCCTAAAGCTTTAGAAAGTAACCAAGCCAAACCTTTTACAATAACTTGTATAACACCTAAATAGAATAAAATTGACGTTAAGGCCGAGAAAAATATAATAGTTGGTAAAACTTGAAACAAAAAGATATAACCATAAGTATCCTGATCCATTAAATCACCCAGCAAAAATTCGCTACCAGCAGCGGTAAAGTTTAAGATTTGAACAAAAATATTGCCTACAAAATCAAATATAGCTTTGACCCATTCTATTTCTAAAATACCAAAGGCTAAAATTAATTGTAATACCAAACCAATAACAACAGTTCGCCAGCTGATGGCTTTGCGATTGGCACTAAAAGCAAAAGCAATAATCAATATAACTAACATTCCTAATAAACCTCGCCACAAACTTTTAAAACTAAAACCCTCTACGGGAATAATTTGCTCTGGTGCTTTTTCAATCTTACTAATTGTTAGGGTATTATCTGATGAAGTTTGAATGCTATCCTGTTGTGTTTGTAAAGAATCGGTTTGATAGTTCTGGGCTTGTAGCTTTGAACTGGTGACAACCAAAACCAAACAAATTAGGAGCAAATAGTATATTTTCATAAGCTAAAACTTAACTTCTTTTGGATATTTCATCTCTAATTTGAGCTGCTTTTTCATATTCTTCATTTTGAACGGCATCCTCAAGGAGTTTTTTTAAATCTTTCAAACTTAAATTTTTTAAATCAAAAGCAGATTTAATTTCAGTTTCAGCTTTTGACTTTTTGGGTGAGGTTTGTTTAGAAGACGTTGAACTTTTCAGTTGAATTCCTGCTTTATCTAATATGTTTTTATAGGTAAAAATAGGCGCTTTAAAACGCAAGGCCAAAGCAATGGCATCACTTGTTCTCGCGTCAATGGTTTCTTCTTTTTTATCCTTTTTGCAAATTAAACTGGCGTAAAAAATACCATCTACAAGTTTATGAATAATGACTTTCTGGACGGTAATATCAAAGCTATCTGAAAATGTTTTGAATAAATCATGAGTAAGTGGTCGAGGCGGTTTGATGTCTTTTTCTAAAGCAATAGCGATAGATTGTGCTTCAAAAGCGCCAATCACAATAGGCAATTGTCTGTCCCCTCCAATTTCGCTGAGTAATAAAGCATAAGCGCCAGTTTGGGTCTGGCTGTAAGAAATTCCTTTAATGTCTAATTGCACTAAATCCATGAAATCAATTAAAAAACGGTCTAAAAAACAACGATAATTGCTCGTTTATCTTAGACCGTTATTTAGGCGCAATTTATAAAATTATGCGTTATTAGCCTTAAATTCCTTTAATTTTTCAACCAACTGTGGTACAACCTCAAAAGCATCGCCGACTATTCCATAATCGGCGGCTTTAAAAAATGGCGCTTCCTCGTCGGTGTTAATCACAACTTTGGTCTTAGAAGCATTAATACCTGCCAAATGCTGAATTGCACCAGAAATTCCAATAGCAATATAAAGATTAGAAGCTACAGGTTTTCCTGTTTGTCCAACATGTTCGCTATGTGGACGCCAACCCATATCACTCACAGGTTTTGAACAGGCAGTTGCAGCTCCAAGCACTTCTGCCAATTCTTCAATCATACCCCAATTTTCAGGACCTTTCAATCCACGTCCGCCAGAAACTACAATTTCTGCATCGGCTATACTGACTTTGTCTGTGTTTTTATCTACCGATTGGACTTCAATACTACTGTCTGAAATTTCAGGATTGAAATCAACAGTTACTGCTTTCGCTTCTTTTTCGTGTAATCCAAAGGCATTGCTTGAAAGTCCAATGATTTTTTTATCTGTGGTAATTTCAGCCATACCAAAAGCCTTATTAGTGAACACATTTCGTTTCACTTGAAAACCACTTTCAGTTTCTGGTAATTCTACAACATTTGAAGCGTATCCAGCTTTGAGGTTGACCGCTAATAAAGGAGCTAAATATTTAGCATTTGTACTTTGGCTTAGAACAACAATATTGGCATTGACCTCTTCTACTGCTTTGGTTAAAATTTCAGAATAGCTTTCTACATTAAATTTTTCTAAACTTTCATTTTGAACATTTAAAACTTTACTTACACCATATTGTCCTAGGTCGTCTGTATTTTCAGCGTTTATCGTAACAGCAACAACTTCATCTTGGGTTTTTTCAGCAATTGAAGCTGCGTAAGAAGCCACTTCAAATGCTGCTTTTTTAAGCTTTTTGTTTTCTGATTCTGCGTATATAAGTATTGACATAATTTTGTGTTTTGAATTTTAAATTGCTTTAGCTTCGTTATGAAGTAAATCTATAAGTTCATCTATATTATCAGCATCGACTAACTTGACATCGCCTTTAGGTGCTGGCTTACTGAATTTTTTAAACTCTACTGTTGGGTTTTCGGCAACAGGATCTTTCACCTCCAAAGGCTTTTTTCTCGCCATCATAATTCCGCGCATATTAGGAATACGCAAGTCTTTTTCTTCTACTAAACCCTTTTGACCACCAATAACTAATGGCAAATCACAAGTTAAAGTTTCTTTACCACCATCTATTTCTCTGATAGCAGTCGCTTTTTGACCTTCTATTTCTAAAGATACACAGGTGTTGATAAAGTTAGCACCTATCATTTTAGCAACCATACCTGGCACCATACCGCCGTTATAGTCAATAGACTCTCGACCAGCAATTACTAAATCATAGTTTCCGTTTTTAGCTACATCGGCTATTTCTTGAGCAACTTGAAAAGCATCTACAGGTTTGGCGTCAACGCGAATGGCTTTATCTGAACCAATGGCTAAAGTTTTTCTTATTGTAGGCTCAGCGTCTTTTTCACCAACGGTCACTACATCGACAGATGCACCTTGTTTTTCTTTAAACCACATGGCACGAGTTAAACCAAACTCATCGTTTGGGCCAATAACAAATTGAACTCCATTAGTGTCAAAAGCAGTGTCATTATCTGTAAAATTAATTTTAGAAGTCGTGTCAGGAACGTGACTTATACATACTAATATCTTCATAATTTGATGTTTTTATGTAATTATAACGTTTGCGAAGATAATATTTTATGTTGGAAATTTACTATGCACGCATAATAAAATTTTATTAATTTGATAACCTTTTAAGTCATTTGATTGTTTACTTTTGTGATGCTTTATAATTTTGAAAAAATATGAGAACAATACAATTTAGAGAAGCAGTTTGCGAAGCCATGAGTGAAGAGATGCGAGCTGATGAGTCGATTTATTTAATGGGTGAAGAAGTTGCTGAATATAACGGAGCTTACAAAGCTTCAAAAGGTATGCTGGATGAATTTGGTCCAGACCGTGTCATTGATACACCTATATCTGAACTTGGATTTTCAGGAATTGGTATCGGGTCAGCCATGAATGGCAACCGACCAATTGTTGAATTCATGACTTTCAACTTTTCATTAGTTGGTATTGACCAAATTATTAATAACGCCGCCAAAATGCGCCAGATGTCTGGCGGCCAAATCAACATTCCTATTGTATTTAGAGGGCCAACAGCTTCCGCAGGTCAGCTTGGAGCTACGCACTCTCAAGCTTTTGAAAGTTGGTTTGCCAATACACCAGGACTTAAAGTGATTGTACCGTCTAATCCATACGACGCTAAAGGTCTTTTAAAATCTGCCATTAGAGATGATGATCCTGTCATTTTTATGGAAAGTGAACAAATGTATGGTGACAAAGGTGAAGTGCCAGAAGAAGAATACACCATTCCCATTGGTAAAGCTGATATCAAAAGAGAAGGAGAAGATGTAACCATCGTTTCTTTCGGAAAAATCATCAAAGAAGCCTATAAAGCCGCTGAAGAATTAGAAAAAGAAGGTGTTTCATGTGAAATTATAGATTTAAGAACGGTTAGACCTTTAGATTACGACGCTATTATACAATCGATTAAGAAAACCAATAGAATGGTAATTTTAGAAGAGGCATGGCCTTTTGGAAATGTTGCTACTGAAATTACATACCACATTCAACATCATGCGTTTGATTTTCTCGATGCACCAATTATTAAGCTCAATACAGCTGATACACCAGCACCGTATTCTCCAGTTTTACTTAAAGAATGGTTACCAAATCATGAAGATGTGATTAAAGCGGTAAAAAAAGTAATGTATATTTAAACTTAACGACCTTAAACTCAAGCTTCATTTGTTTAATGCAAGTGAAGCTTTTTCTTTTTTATGAAAAAACTTTATTTTACATATTTTGTTCTATTCTGTGGGCTTTTTTCGATAGCCCAAACCAAAGTCAGTGGTTATGTTTACGACGAGTTTGACGAGCCTGTTCCTTATGCTAATGTCATATTTAAAGATTCAAGGGTTGGAACCATCACTGATGAAAACGGTAAATTTTATCTCCAATCAGATAATGATTATGAAGCCATAGAGGTGTCTTTCATGGGGTTTAAAACCTATACTTTACCCTTAAATAAAAGCGCAACTTATGATATTGAAATCAAGTTAGAGTCTGATACCGAAGCCTTATCCGAGGTTATGATTTATTCAGGTAAGACTTCAAAGAAAAACAACCCCGCCATTGATATTTTGAGAAAAATATGGGAAAACCGAAGAGACAACGGTGTCAAAATGTTTGACCAATATCAATATGACAAATACGAAAAACTTCAATTTGACCTTAACACCATTGATAGTGCTTTAATCAAAAGTCGATTATTTAGAGGTATGGAATTTATCTTTACCCAAACCGATACCAACGAAGTTACAGGCAAAACTTATTTACCGATTTTTATCAATGAGTCTGTTTCTAAAGTTTACGGAGATAACACCATTGATAAAGAAAAAGAAATTTTAGAAGG
>JASMTR010000047.1:0-75911 GCA_041694175.1 Bacteroidales bacterium | reverse complement strand
AAGACGATTAGATGAACACCTTAGTCAAAGCAGTTCCACAAAAATGGTACTATCTATAGATCGCTTAGACTATACTAAAGGTATTCCCAATCGTATTCGCGCATTCGAATATTTTCTAAATAGATATCCGCAATACAGAGAAAAAATTCGTTTGATTATGTTAGCCGTGCCTTCGCGGTCTCAAGTGCCACAGTACCAGAAATTAAAACGCGAAACCGATGAATTGGTAGGTCGAATTAATGGTGAATTTTCAACGGTAAGTTGGACGCCAATTTGGTATTTTTATAGAACTATGCCCTTTAAAAATCTAATTGACCTGTATACATCTTCTGATGTAGCTTTAATTACACCCGTTCGAGACGGAATGAATTTAGTCGCTAAAGAATATGTAGCGACAAGAACCCAAAAAGATGGTGTTTTGGTGTTAAGCGAAATGACGGGAGCGTCAATTGAAATGAGCGAAGCTTTGCTTATTAATCCGTTTAATTTCGAAGAAATTGCTGACACATTAAAACAAGCGCTTGAAATGCCAGTTGAAGAACAAAGAGAACGTATGACCGGTCTTCAGAAAAGAATTTCACGTTACAGTGTTGAAAAATGGGCAGAAGAATTTATGAATGCCTTAGATACTGCTCAAAATGTAAGTGAATATATCAAGGCTGAGAAACTCACTGCAGAAAAGCAATCAAAAATTATCAAAGATATAAATCAATCTCAAAGTACGCTTTTGCTACTAGATTATGATGGAACCTTAGTCAGCTTTACTAAAAAACCAGAAGAGGCCAAGCCAGACAAAGAATTATTTAAACTCTTAGAAAGCATAGCAAAAAACCCAAAAATTGAAATTTGTATCATTAGCGGTCGTGATAAAGAAATCTTAGGTAAGTGGTTTGCTCATACCAATCACCGCTTAGTATCAGATCACGGTGTGTTTTATAGGAAAAATAATGAATGGAAAGCATTAGAAATTCTAAAAAACGACTGGATGGAAGATGTGATTCCAATACTTGAAACTTTTGTTGACAGAACACCACAATCTAGCTTAGAACAAAAATCATTTTCACTAGCATGGCACTATAGAAATTCTGATCTTGAAATGGCTGAAAAACGTGTTATAGAAATCAATACCGTATTAACAAGTCTTATATCAAATACAGATTTGACTATTATGCATGGTAATAAAGTGCTTGAAGTTAAAAGTAGTAAAGCCAATAAAGGCCGAGCAGCCCTGCAGGTTTTAAATGAGAAAAAATTTGATAATATTATTGCTCTTGGCGATGACTGGACTGACGAATATATGTTTGAAGATTTACCAGAATATGCTCACACTATAAAAGTGGGTTTGGAAAATACTAGCGCAAAATATTATCTCAATAAAGTAGAAGAAGTTAGGAGTTTTTTAAACACACTTACTAATAAGTAAAAGGCATTGATAAATACAAAATAATTAATTTAAGTAAGTAAAATTCAATATTTACTAATTAACGTAAGTTATAAATTGAATATTTTAATAAATCTTTAATTGTAGCCAAGGTTGTAGCTAATGTAAATTGAATGAAAATTAGTATATTTGTACACTAAAGATTTACAAAATGTCAGAAGTAAAAGTTGAAGAAAACGATTTATCCTTTGAAGAATTTAAAAAACAAGTTTTAGATGACTATAAAGTTGCCGTAACAAGTAGAGAATGTAGTCTTTTAGGCCGAAGAGAAGTACTTACTGGCAAAGCTAAATTTGGTATTTTTGGTGATGGTAAAGAAGTGCCTCAACTCGCTTGGGCTAAAGCCTTTAAAAATGGCGATTGGCGTTCAGGCTACTACCGAGACCAAACCTTTATGATGGCTATTGGACAACTGACTATCGAACAATTTTTTGCAGGACTTTATGCTAATACCGATATTGAGCAAGAACCTATGTCTGCAGGTCGTCAAATGGGCGGACATTTTATGTCACACAGTTTAGACGAAAAAGGTGACTGGAAAAATTTGACAAATCAAAAAAACTCCAGTCCAGATATTTCTCCAACGGCTGGGCAAATGCCACGATTATTAGGTTTAGCTCAGGCTTCAAAGGTCTATCGAGCTGAAAAAAACATCAATGCAGAAAAGTTTTCAGTTGAAGGCAATGAAATTGCTTGGGGAACAATAGGAAATGCAAGTACGAGTGAAGGCTTGTTTTGGGAAACTTTCAACGCTGCTGGTGTTTTGCAAGTTCCTATGATAATTAGTGTTTGGGATGACGATTACGGTATTTCTGTGCCAGCCAAATATCAAACAACTAAAGAAAATATATCTGAAATACTAAAAGGCTTTCAAAAAGAAGAAGACACCAATGGTTATGAAATTTTAGTGGTCAAAGGTTGGGATTATGTAGAATTGATTGAGACTTATCAAAAAGCTGAAACCATTGCTAGGAAACAACACGTCCCAGTTTTGATACACGTGATTGAATTGACGCAACCTCAAGGTCATTCTACCTCGGGTTCACACGAACGTTATAAATCCAAAGACCGACTGAATTGGGAGCGCGAATACGACTGTAATCTCCAAATGAAACAGTGGATGATTGCTAATGGCATTGCTGCTGAAGATGATTTAAATGAACTTGAAAAAGAAATTAAACGAGAAGTCAGAAAAGGGAAACAAGCAGCTTGGAAAGCTTTTGGAGAAAGAGCAAAATCAGCAAGTCAAGAGTTAATTTCTATTTTAGAAAAGCTTTCTAAATCGTCTGAAAATTCTTCATTCATAAAACCTATCATAGACGAATTAAAGTCTAATGATGAACCTTTAAAATCTATTGTAATAGCCTCAGCTAGAAAGGTTTTGAGATATGTTAGAGGCGAACAATTTCAAGCTAAAGAAGAACTTATTCAATGGATTGATAAATTTTCAAAAGAAGTCAAACCTGATTACAGTAGCCATTTATACAGCCATTCCGAATGGAAAGCAACAAACATTGAAGCTGTTGCACCAGAATATGACAATGATGCTAAAGAAGTTGATGGCAGAATTATTCTCAGAGAAAATTTTGATAAAATATTTGAATCGCGTCCCGAAACTTTAGTTTTTGGAGAAGATTCAGGTGAAATTGGAGATGTCAATCAAGGTTTAGAAGGGCTTCAAAAAAAATATGGAGAAACCCGAGTTTCTGATACCGGTATTAGAGAAGCTACTATTTTAGGACAAGGTATTGGTATGGCTTTGAGAGGTTTAAGACCTATCGCTGAAATTCAATATTTAGATTATTTATTGTACGCGCTTCAAACAATGAGTGATGACTTAGCAACCATTCATTACCGATCTAAAGGGAAACAAAAAGCACCTCTAATTGTAAGAACTCGTGGTCATCGCTTAGAAGGAATTTGGCACAGTGGATCGCCTATGGGTGGCGTGTTAAATTTAATTCGTGGTATTAATGTTCTTGTGCCTAGAAATATGACACAAGCTGCAGGATTTTATAATACAATGCTAGAGAGTGACGAACCTGCTTTAATTGTTGAGTGTCTTAATGGTTATCGTCTTAAAGAAAAATTACCAACCAACCTGGGTGAATTTAAAACCCCTGTCGGCGTAGTTGAAACGATAAGAGAAGGACAAGATATTACTTTGGTATCTTATGGTTCAACGCTTAGATTAGTAGAGCAAGCCGCTAAAGAGTTGCAAGAGGTTGATATTGATGCAGAAGTTATTGACGTGCAGTCTCTATTACCATTTGACTTGAATCACGATATTGTTAAAAGTGTGAAAAAAACTAACCGTTTATTGATCATTGATGAAGATGTCCCTGGAGGCGCTTCTTCTTACATCTTGCAAAATATAATTGATGAACAAAATGCATATCGTTATTTAGACAGTCAACCTCAAACCTTGTCGGCTCACGCCCATCGCCCAGCTTACGGTACAGATGGAGACTATTTTTCAAAACCTTCAACTGAAGATATTTTTGAAAAAGTTTACGCTATAATGCACGAGTTTAAACCTAATAAGTATCCAAAACTGTATTAAAAAAAATGGCTTTATTGCCAGACTAAGCGCAGTCGAAGTTAATATTTTAAAAGTATATTTTTGATGTTTCGATTTAATTCTTAATCATTCCGATACTAATTTAAAACTATGTCCAACTACTTTTCTTCAAACTTTAAACTCGGCATTCTTGGCGGAGGACAACTTGGTAAAATGTTATTGTATGAAACTCGAAAGTTTGATATCCAAACCAAAGTATTAGACCCAAATTCTGAAGCACCTAGTAAAATAGCCTGCAACGAATTTGTTCAAGGGGACTTGATGGATTATGATACTGTCTTAAATTTTGCTGAAGATGTTGATGTTTTAACTATTGAAATAGAAAACGTCAATGTTCAAGCTTTAGAAACCCTCGAAAACCTAGGTAAAAAAGTATATCCATCAGCTAAAACTTTAAAATTAATTAGGGATAAAGGCATTCAAAAAGAATTCTATCTGAAAAATAAAATCCCAACTTCACCATTTAAATGTTATCAAAATAAAGCTGAAATTGAAACAGATTTCAAAGCTGATAAATTTAAACTTCCAATTGTCTGGAAAAGTCGAACAGGTGGTTATGATGGAAGAGGTGTGAGTATTTTAAAATCTAAAGCTGATATTGAAGCTTTGCCAGACTCACCTTGTTTATTAGAGCAAAAAATTAATTTTAAAAATGAATTAGCAGTTATAGTTGCTCGGTCTGTTAGTGGCGAAATTAAAACCTATCCCGTGGTTGAAATGGAATTTCATCCAACAGCTAATCAAGTAGAATATGTCATCTGCCCCGCAAGAATAGATGATGAGATTTCAAAACAAGCTCAAGAAATAGCGAGAAAAACTTCAAACGCTTTTGAACACGTTGGTTTGTTAGCTGTTGAATTATTTCAAACTCAAGATGATCAAATTTTGGTTAACGAAGTTGCACCAAGGCCTCATAATTCAGGACATTACAGTATTGAAGGTGCTTATACTAATCAATTTGAGCAACACTTACGTGCTATTTTAGACTTACCACTCGGAGCTACGGATTCTAAAGTTAGTGCGGTTATGGTCAATCTTGTAGGCGATGAACATCACGAAGGCAATGTTTATTATGAACATATCGATAAAATATTAGCATTAAAAGGCGTCGTACCTCATATTTATGGTAAAGATCAAACTCGACCTTTTCGGAAAATGGGTCACGTCACTATTGTTGATAAAGATTTAAGCACGGCCAGAGAAATAGCTGAAAAGGTTAAAGGATTGATTAGGGTGGTTTCTAGATAGAAAATCAATTTGCGAACTAACTAATTCTACTTTGTGAAAAAATATTTAGACTTAATTCTCTTAACTTCTCAACGGTTGAATAATAAAATTTAATTTTTAACCCATTCCTTAAAAATACTTTCCAACTCATAAGCTTGAGATAAGCCACGTTTTCTATTGTATCGAGCAAAAAAATAAAGACCTATCCAAATTAAAACAACGACAATCATCAAATACACATATAGCGTATATGGCGAATTAACTACTGATTTTGTATAAGCCATTATAGCAAACCCAATAAACAAACAGGCTAAGATAAGATGAAGAAAAATAAACAAAGTCCAATAGGAATTGTTTGGACTGTAAAGTCCTTTTATTGTAGTTTCAGGTTCGTCGTCTTCAATAATTTCAAGGTGTAAATTTGGGGTAAATATTTTTTCGCGACTTTTATGATGATGTATCCAAAGATGATTATCAGACTGCGTGAGCCTAAATTGAGATTTATATTTAGACTTTAAAGTTTTGATGCGATTGTATAAGTCAGCTTTTCCGAGCGTAGTATTATGCTGAAATCTTGGGCGTAAGCGAACAGACTTATCAATATCCATAAGTTCTAAATTAAGAAACGTCTAAAGATATTGAATTTTTTTCAATGATTTCAATCGTTCAAATGTCCAAATCCTTTCCAGTTTTTTTCAGCTTGTGCTTTACTTTTATCAGGATTTTCAAGCCATTCCTCAAGACCTTTTTCACGATAAAAAAGATGCAAACGCCCCTCGCGTATTTCAAAAACCTCTGGATTTATTGTTACTTTTTTCCCTTTTACAGACATGGCATTTGAGCAGTAACCACCATATTTTGGATAATATTTTTCTGGATTTTTATCAAAAGTAGCTTTATGTGTTTCGCTATTAAATAAAAAAGTAAACCCCTTATATGTAGAATTCCACTGCTCGCTACCTTCTTGAGCTCGACCATCAAAATAAGACACAACATCATAACCTTCAGCCACAGCTCCTTTAGCTTCATTAAAATCATAGTCTTGAGCTACAATTAAAAGTTGAGAAAATAAAAAACTGAATACAAATAAAGTTTTCATAAGAATAAGATTTTTAATTCAGTCGAAATTCTTTATCGCTTTACACAATTGCTATGTTAATTAAATTACAATTAATAAATCATTGAAATATAGTACCTTAGATTCAAACCATTTCGATTTAATTGTTTTGGCATTGTTGTTGTTAATTAAATACTAAAGCTTTCCGGATAGCTTGCTGATTTTAAATTGTGTTTATGCGCATTACTAAAGTATTGTCTAATTTTAAAAACAACATATCATGCAAGTCAAAAAAAATCACAACAAAAACTTAAATAGAAATCGAATCCTTTACTTTCAAATTGGGCTCAGTATAGTCTTAATTTTACTTTTAATTTCAGTTGAATGGAAATCTTATACCAAGCCCGTTGATATAGATAAGGTCAACTATAAAGAAATACCTTTTGAAGAAATGCTCATTGTAAAATTACCAAAAGAAAAAGTCCAACCTAAAACCAAACCAAAAGTCCAAAAACCAACAGATGAGTTTAAAGAAGTTTCTGATGACTCAGACACTTCAAAAGAGGATTCCTTTTTTGAAGAACCCAAAACAGATTTTGATCCTAATCAGGTTCTCATAGACTTAGACCCTATAGATAAAGAACTACCGGATGAATTACCTTTTGAATTAGTTCAAGATGTTCCTATATTTCCTGGCTGTGAAAAATATCAAGACAACGATGAACGCAAAGCCTGTATGAGCCGAAAGCTGTATCAATTTATAGGAAAACATTTTGACACTCAACTTGCTTCAGAATTAGGTTTGGAAGGACAACATAAAATTTTCACACAATTTAAAGTGTCTCAAACAGGCGAAGTTATTTTTAAGGGTGCACGTGCATCACATCCAAAACTTGAAGCTGAAGCCAAACGTGTGATTGAACTATTGCCAAAAATGACGCCAGGCAAACAACGATTAAAACCTGTTGATGTAATTTTTGGTTTGCCGATTAATTTTAAGGTTAATGATTAAAGGTTGATAAAATTTATTTTTTACGTTAAAATAAGGCTTTGCTTTATGAGATGTTTATTAAATTGCAAACTCTTTTTAACATAAAAAATCATGGCTGTAAAAATCACTGGAGTAGGTTGTTATATTCCCGAAATAGTAAGGACAAATGAAGATTTTTTAAATCATAAATTTTATACAGAAACGGGAAAAGGTTACGATGATCATCCTGAAATCATCATTAAAAAATTTGAACAAATCACAGGGATCAAAGAACGCCGCTATATTAGTGACAATCTTAATGTGTCTGATATAGCTACTATTGCTGCCCAAAGTGCTATAAAAGATGCTGATATTGACCCAGAAACATTAGATTATATTATTGTAGCGCACAATTTTGGAGATGTTAAACACGGCACAACTCAAACTGATATCTTGCCAAGTATTGGTTCTCGTGTGAAGCATTTTTTAAAAATAAAGAATCCCAAAACTGTTGCTTATGATATCATTTTTGGTTGTCCAGGTTGGTTAGAAGGCAGCATTCAGGCCAAAGCTTTTATTGAAAGCGGAATAGCAAAACGCTGCTTAGTCATAGGTGCTGAAACTTTATCTCGAGTGGTTGACCCTCACGATAGAGACAGTATGATATATTCCGATGGGGCAGGAGCTACTATCTTTGAAAAAGCCGATGAAGAAAACACTGGCGTTCTCTCTCACGAATCGGCTACGTTTACTGAAAATGAATCTCATTTTATTTTCTTTGGTGAAACCAATAAGGCTAATGTTAGCGATACAACCGGCTACATCAAAATGTATGGTCGTAAAATTTATAATTTTGCTTTATCTAATGTGCCTAAAGCTATGAAATCTTGCTTTGATCAATCAGGAAAAGATATTAAACAGCTAAAAAAGATATTCATTCATCAAGCTAATGAAAAAATGGACGAAGCTATTGTTCAACGTTTTTATAAATTATACGGTCTTGAAATGCCAGAAAAAGTAATGCCAATGAGTATTGATAAGCTCGGCAATAGCAGTGTAGCGACAATACCAACTTTATACGATTTATTTCTCAAAGGACATTTTAAAAACCAAACCTTAGAAAAAGGCGATATTATTATGTTTGCCAGTGTTGGTGCAGGTATGAATATTAATGCGATGACTTACCAAATCTAAGATGTACGAAGGAAAGTTTCCGCATAAACGCTACAAACATACTTTAGAATTTTTAAAAAATACAATTCCTAATCAGTCTCGTATTTTAGATTTGGGTGTAGAAAATCCCTTTTCTGAAATTATGCAAAAAGATGGCTATCAAGTTGTAAATTCTTCCGGTGAAGATTTAGATGAAGATGTCTCTATTGTTAAGCAGTCTGATGCCGAAGTCGTCACCGCATTTGAAATTTTTGAGCATCTCGTTTCGCCTTATAATGTTTTGAAAGCCATTAAAGCTAAACATCTTGTGGCCAGCGTTCCCTTAAATTTATGGTTTGCCAAAGCTTACAGAAACAAATCTGACAAATGGGACAGACACTATCACGAGTTTGAAGATTGGCAATTTGATTGGTTATTAGAAAAAGCCGGCTGGCAAATTCAGAAACGTGAAAAATTTACAAATCCTGTAAATAAAATCGGATTCAGACCACTTTTACGTTACTTTACACCAAGGTATTATTTGGTATATGCAAAACGACAGTAAGTATCTAAAATTTGCAGTTATTATTCCTGCTTATAATGAAGAAGAGCATTTGTCCAAATGTTTAGAATCACTATTAAACCAAACTTTAAAACCACATAAAATTATTGTAGTTGATGATTCTTCAACTGATACAACTGGAGAAATCATTAAAGCGTTTGAAAATAAAAATGCAATTATAACTTCTGTTTATCAAACTTCAGAAGCAAAACATTTGCCTGGTCAGAAAGTGATAAATGCTTTTAAAAAAGGTTTAAATAGTGTAAATTTAAAAGATTTTGATATTATCTGTAAATTTGACGCCGACTTAATTTTTCCATCTATTTATTTAAAAAAAATCAATAAGGTTTTTAAAGACAATGAAAAAATAGGGTTGTGTGGAGGTGTTTGTAGTGTAGATAATAATGAGGGCAATTGGCAAACAGAAAACTTAACTAATTTAGACCATATTCGCGGCGCTTTAAAAGCCTATCGCGTAAAAGCTTTTGAAGATATTGGAGGACTGGATCCTCAGATGGGTTGGGATACTGCAGATGAATTTAAGTTGAGATATAAAAAATGGAAAATCAAAGTTTTACAAGATTTGTCTGTTAAGCATTTAAAGCCAACAGCTACGTCCTATCAAGATTCATATTTTAAAAAACAAGGTCAAGTTTTTTATGCCTTAAGATATGGTTTTTTACTAACTCTAATTGCGGCTTTAAAAATTGCCAAACAAAGAAATCAATTGTCTAAATATAAAATGGTTTTAACTTCTTATCAAAACTCTAAATCAGAAAATCTCAACTTTCTATTGAGTAGGGAAGAAGGACAATTTTTAAGACAATACCGTTGGAAACAAATTTGGAGAAAGCTATTGGCGTAAAAAAAAATCATCTAAAATTATTTAATTTTAGATGATTTAATATATTTATTATTTAATCTAATTCCTTAACCTAAAGCAACACGCTTAAATCCGACAACTTCTACATCGCCAAAAGTTTTAGCATATTGTGCAACAGAAGTTTTATTGTCTTTTATAAACATTTGATTCACTAAAGTATTGTCTTTAAAGAAACGCTTTAATTTACCTTGTGCAATTTTGTCTAACATTGCTTCAGGCTTACCTTCTTGTCTTAAATTCTCCTTAGCAATTTCTATTTCTTTGTCAATTGTTGCTTGGTCAACTCCATCTTCGTTTAAGGCTACAGGATTCATAGCTGCAGTTTGCATAGCTACGTCTTTAGCTAGTTCTTCTGCATTGTCAACAGCTTTAGATAAACCACTTAAAACAGCTATTTTGTTACCAGCGTGAATATAAGATCCAACAAACGGGGCTTCAAGTGTTTCAAATGCACCAAGTTCAATTTTTTCACCTATAACGCCAGTTTGTTCTAACAGTTTTTCTTCAACGGTGATGTTTTTAAAATCTTGCTTTAGAAGTTCATCTTTTGAAGAAACATTTAGTGCTTTTTGAGCAAAGCTTTGGGCTAATTTGATAAAGTCTTCATTTTTAGCAACAAAATCAGTTTCACAATTCAGTGAAATGATAACTCCTTTCGAATTGTCGTCATTGACTAAAGCAATAGCAACACCTTCAGAGGATTCACGATCTGCTCTTTTGGCCGCAACTTTTTGACCTTTTTTACGTAAGACTTCAATGGCTTTGTCAAAATCGCCATCAGTTTCAACTAAGGCTTTTTTACAATCCATCATACCAGCACCGGTTTGCTCTCTAAGTTTTTTAACGTCTGCAGCTGTTATATTTGCCATAATTTTTTAAAAATTGATAATTGAATTTATTATGATTTAGTGTCTTTTGTTTTAGCTTTTTCTTCGGGTTTTGAAGATTTGTCTTCTTCTTTTTTCTCTTCAGTTTTCTTAGCTTCTTCTGCCTTTTTGCTTTCTTCAGCTTTTTTAGCGGCTAACTTAGCTTCTTCTTTAGCCTTTTTTTCTGCTTCTTTTTTAGCGGCATCTTCTTTTTTCTGATTTTCTCTTTTTTCAAGACCTTCAATAACACCGTCAGCGACAAAACTGATGACTTTATTGATTGATTTAGAAGCATCATCGTTAGCTGGAATCACATAGTCAACTTCTCTAGGATCTGAATTAGTATCAACCATTGCAAAAACAGGGATGTTGAGTTTTTGAGCTTCTTTTACTGCAATATTTTCTTTAATAATATCTACAACAAATAAAGCACCAGGAAGTCTTGTCATATCTGATATAGAGCCTAAGTTTTTTTCAAGCTTAGCCCTCATACGATTCATTTGTAGTTTTTCCTTTTTAGATAAAGTATCAAAACTACCGTCTTTTTTCATACGATCAACCGCAGCCATTTTTTTTACCGATTTTCTGATGGTTACAAAATTGGTAAGCATTCCACCAGGCCATCTTTCTGTGATATAGGGCTGATTTGCTTTGCTTGCTTGTTCTGCAACAATTTCTTTAGCTTGTTTTTTTGTCGCCACAAAAAGTATTTTACGACCACTAGCTGCAATCTTAGCGAGAGCATTTGTAGCTTCGTCTAATTTAGCAGCCGTTTTGTAAAGGTTGATAATGTGTATCCCATTACGCTCCATATAGATATATGGTGCCATGTTAGGATTCCATCGTCTTGTTAGGTGACCAAAATGTACACCCGCGTCAAGGAGTTCTTTTACTTCTGCTTGTTTTGCCATTTTTTTAGTAGTTTACGTTCTGTTGGTATAGCAACAACCAAGTGGTTTTTAAGCCTTGATTGTTTAGATGCTAAACTAATTACTTAACATTGTCGTCAAGATAACAACAAAAATGATTTAATATATAGATTAACGTTTTGAGAATTGGAATTTCTTTCTTGCCTTCTTCTGACCGAATTTTTTACGCTCAACCATTCTTGGATCTCTGGTTAATAAACCTTCTGGCTTAAGTGCGCTACGGTGTTCAGCATCAACTTCACATAGTGCTCTAGCAATAGCCATTCTAATGGCTTCTGCTTGACCTGTGATGCCACCACCTAAAACATTGACTTTTAAGTCATATTGTTTTTCGGTTTCAGTCAATTCAAATGCTTGATTGATTTTGTATAATAAAGGGCCAGTTGTAAAGTATTCATCTACTTTTTTTCCGTTTACAACAACGTTGCCTTTACCTTTGGACATGTAAATACGAGCAACTGATGTTTTTCTACGACCTATTTTATGAATTGTCTCCATGGATTACAATAATTCGTTTAAGTTAATTTTTTCTGGTTTCTGAGCTTCGATATCGTGCTTATCTCCTGAGAATACACGAAGATTTCTAAACAAATCTGCTCCTAATTTATTTTTAGGTAACATACCCTTTACTGCTCTTTCAACAAGACGCTCAGGGTGATTTTCAAAAACTTGAGTGGCAGTTTTGGTACGTTGACCACCTGGATAACCAGTGTGGCTGATATAAACTTTATTGTCCCATTTTTTACCAGATAACTTAATTTTATCGGCATTTATCACAACCACATTATCACCACAATCTACATGAGGTGTAAAATTAGGCTTGTTTTTGCCTCTTAAAATTTTTGCTACGGCAGATGATAATCGCCCTAAAGTTTGATCTTCAGCATCAACTAAAACCCACTGTTTTTCAACAGTTTGCGTGTTTGCCGAAACGGTTTTGTAACTTAATGTATCCACTTCAATATTTTTATAATTAAAACTAGTCCTTTTTAAAGGGGTGCAAATTTACAATTATAAATTTATATTTCAAGTTTTTAGATTAAAATATTTTAAATTACGTTTTGAATTTTTAAAGCGACATCATAATTTCATTTATTTTTTATTCAGATTAATTTTTTAAGTATTTTTAACCCAAATCAAAACTATGAAAATCCATATCATTAACGGCCCAAATCTTAATCTTCTTGGAAAACGTGAACCTGAGATTTATGGTAAAACCAGTTTTCAAGATTATTTTTCAGAATTGCAAATGAAATTTAAAAGTGTAGAACTTTCTTATTTTCATTCCAATATAGAAGGAGAAATTATTTCAGAGCTCCACGAAGCCGATGATAATGTTGATGGTATTGTGCTCAACGCTGCGGCATACACGCATACATCAATTGCTATTGCTGACGCTATAAAAGCTTTGGAAACTCCAGTTGTAGAAGTGCATATTTCAAATGTTTTTGCTCGTGAAGATTTTAGAAAACACTCTTATATTAGTCCAGTAGTTTTTGGAAGTGTGAGTGGTTTTGGATTGAGAAGTTACGACTTAGCTATACAGAGCTATTTAGATTGATTGGTTGAGAATGCGTTTTCCGAGATGACATTTTAAACAGTAGTTTTTGTCACAATATTCAGTTTTGAGTTGAAGTAAAGCTTGAGAATGCAAAGCATTTTGGTTGGTCTTTGGACGTAAATCTTCAAATACATCAACTTTTCGATTGCGTTCTGGCTTTAAGCTACTTATTAATTCAAAAAGTTCATCATTAGATAATTCATTGGCAGTTTGTTTTTGGTGACAAAATTTTAATGGAATTAATGTATTGATAATCAACAAATCAATAAAGTTTTGGCTCAATCGTTTGGTTTTCGGTTTACTCTGTTTGGTTAGGCTATAATGGGTTTTCCAAAACTCTGTTAATTTAATTTCAAATATTTTATAAATCTCATTTTTACTTTTGGCTGATATCAGGTTTTGAAATAATTGCGGCTGTTGATGATAAACGGCAGCGAATTCTGCTAATCTTAAACTCGGGAAATTGTCAGGCCTTAGCCTAAAAAACTTGGGTCGTTCCTTTGCTGGTTGTAGCTGATATTTGTACTTAAGGTATTGGTAGCGCTCTTGTAAGTTTTTAATATAATGCTCTTCAGTATCAATTTCCAAAAGACAACTTTGTCCTAATATTAAAGCTTCTAAGTCTTCAACATTTTGATGGTGTTTGGCAATGACTTTATAAGGTATAGTTTTAGACATTTCTAAAAACGCTGAGCCATTAACGTTCAAACCAAAATTTTTACTCAAAAGTTGAAACAAAACCGCTTCCCAATTATTTTGGCTTTGATTTAAAAGTTTTAAAATCAAGTTTGATTTGCTTTCTAAGCGCTCAATAAACAAACGTTCTAACCAGTTTTGTAATACAAAATCATCAAACCTGGCAAAACTTTTCTCACAATTAATTTGTTGTGGTTTGACTTTTAAAAGCTGTTCATATCGTTGAAAAACTTCAGTATCTACTTTATTTTTTAAAGATAAACTCGGTATAATAGAATTGTCTGCTCTATAGATTTCTACGTCATCACTCCAAACCACGTGCAAAATAACATTATCATACGCCGAATCATTTTCGTGTTGATGCGCATACCAATCTGATGATTTAAGATGAATTTCAATATTGCCAGCCCAGATTTGGTTGGCAATTTTAATTTTAGCATTAAAAAAATCAGGACCAGATTGATGCTGATTATGTTGACCAACAGATAGGATTTGAAGAGTTTCTCCTTGATTGGTTTTTAAGGTTTCTTTGTGCTGAAACTTTTGATATTGCCAGATATGATGTAAAAAATCCTCTTGCATCACAATTTTTTCAACTGTAGTTTTAATTGCGGTAAAAATAAGTTGACCCAAGCTTTATATTGCTCAGCGCTTGGGTGTAAACGGTCACTGATGAGCATATCATCAGCCTGGCTTAATCGAGCAGATAAATCTGTAATGTCGTAAAATGCCACATCGTGTTTCTGGCATTGCTTCTTGGCAAAGGCATTGTAATTTTTTAAATCTGCAATAGCATTGGTTTTATTTTTTTCTTGAGCAAATGGCGTTACGCCATAATCAGGAATGCTGACGACAAAAACACCTTTGTTTTTGTTTTTGCATTTCGAAATTGCAATTTCAAGCAATTTTTTCAACTCCTTTTTATATTGAGATAAAGCTTTGTTTTGATATTGATTATTCACACCTATTAATAAAGACACTATATCATATTGTTTGTCATCTTTTGTTTGCTTTTTTATGGCTTCAATCAACTCATCGGTGCGCCAGCCTGTTTTGGCAATAATTTCGGGCTTTTCAATATTATATTCACTTTCATTTAATAGATCTTGTAGTTGATATGGCCAAGAATTTTCAATGTCGAGACCTTCGCCAATGGTGTAGGAATCTCCAAGAGCCAAATAGGTTTTTTGTGCCATAAGTTGTAGGTTTAAAAAGAGTAAAAGAAATAAAATCAAAGATTTCAACATATTAAGTTCAGTTTTTTAAAAACACAATACTTTCATCAACGGTGTCTTTCAATTCTTTTGAGAGCTCAGTTTTATTCCAAGGTTGTTTAGTATTATAAGTATGCGTCGCATTTTGGATAATTTTTAGTTCAGCTTGACTGCACCAATCATTTAATTTGCGAGCTTCTTCAAGCTTTACAGTTTCATCTTCTTCGCCGTGAAGAATTAAAAAAGGCTGTTTCAGGTTTTGGGCTGCATTTTGAATATCAAATCGGTCTTGATTTTCTAAGAAATCTTCGTAAAACTGATAATAATGCGGCATATCTTGGTGTGTTCTCCCGTTTTTGACATAGTAAACACCTTCGTTTTGCCAATGCTCTAAATTTTTCCCTTTTGGAAATCGATTTTTATAGTTGGAAACCGAAGACCAAGTGACAAGTTTATCTACAGCTTGATTTTCATAAGCTGTTAAGCAAGCTATGCCACCGCCGCGACTGTGTCCAATCAATGAGATTTTAGACCTATTAACTTTGGGTAAAGGTTTTTTCTGTTCTTTCACAAAATCTATAACCGCCTTTAAATCATCCATTTGTTTGCTAAAATTGTCTTGTCCAAAGGCTTCTAAATCAGGAAAGTCAATTGGATTTTCAAATGTGCCACCGTTGTGAGAAAAGTTGAATTTTAAAAACACAAAACCAGCTTTTGCAAACTCTTGACCCACTAAATGCCAAGCGCCCCAATCTTTATAACCTTTATAACCGTGACAAAAGATAACAACGGGCTGAACTTCGTTGCTTTCACTATAAGTAAGGTCTGCTACAATCGGTTTTTCTTGATTATATCCAATGATAAAATTATCAGATTGAACTATTTTTTGTGTCATAAAATATTGATTTACAGTATTTAAAATTCAAATGTTAAAATTTAAAATAAAAATCTGTTAGGTTTAAAATAAAACTCTGTCTAAGTAAATGTATAAAATTAAAACAATTTATCATGAGTAAGAAAAAAGTAATCAAGAAAATATTATTAGTCGTTTTAGTGTTAGTCGTAATTGGAGGCGCTTACGGCGCTTGGATGTATTTTCAGCCACACCGTGATGTTCAAGATACAGAGACAGATTATTCACTAAAAGCATCTGATATCGTTCAGGAATATTTAACTGACAATCAAGCAGCAAATGAAAAGTATCTCGCTGCCGATGGTGAATCTAAAGTTTTAGAAATTAAAGGTCAAGTCAGTGAGGTTAGCGAAGATTATGAAGGTAATACAGTTGTGTTACTTAAATCTGACTCAGCAAAAGCTGGTGTTAAGGCTTTCTTTACTCAAGAAACATCAGGTGAGGCCAAACAAGTTCAAGTCGGCTCTACTATTACTATTAAAGGTGTGATTCGTTCTGGCGCTGCATACGATGAAGACTTAGAAATGTATGAAGACGTCGTTGTAGAAAAAAGTAAGGTCATTAAAAAATAATCGACATAGTAAATAACAATCAAACAATAATTTAAAATTAAAAAACAAGAACAATGAAAAATTTAAAAGTATTAAGTATCGCGTTAGTTGCAGTTTTAGGCTTATTTGCCTTTACAACCGTAGCAGACAAGTTGGTAAGTTCAAAAACACACATCAAGTTTTTCTCAACTACACCAGCTGAAGACATTGAAGCAAATAATTATGCTGCTGTAAGCACAATTGACAAATCAACAGGAAAATTTGTATTTTCTGTACCAATGCAAGGTTTTGAGTTTCCAAAATCTTTAATGCAAAAACACTTTAACCAAAAGAAATTTTTGCACACCAGTAAATACCCAAAAGCTAAATATGTTGGTGATATTAAAAATTTATCTGATATAGATTTTAGCTCTGATGGAACCTACACAGCAAATGTAGATGGCGAAATGACCATAAGAGGCGTAACTAAAAAAGTAACTGAAGATGCTACAATTAAAGTATCTGGAGGAAAAGTAAGTTTAGAAACAAAATTCTTTATCACCTTAGCTGATTATGATATCGAATTTGAAAGAGGGAAACCTTCTAAAAACATTGCAGACAAAGTTGAAGTCACTGCAAAAGCAGAATATAAATAAGAATTAACATCACTAATGTTAAAAAAGGCAATCATATCGGTTGCCTTTTTTTATATTTATAAAAAATTTAAAACAATGAAAACAAAATATGTATTACTAAATCTTGTGTTATTTATGGGACTATTTGCAAATTCACAAAACGATTATAAAAAAGCTAAAGAGGCTGAAGGCATAAAAGTTGGCGCTACAGTAGAAAATTTTAAGGCCCAAAGTTTAACAGGAACTTTTGAACTCAATAAAGCCTTAAAAAATGGACCTGTGGTTCTCGTCTTTTATCGTGGACATTGGTGCCCGATTTGTAATCAACACTTAAGCGAGCTGGAAAAAGAATTAGAAAAAATCACAGAAGCTGGTGCTCAGCTGGTGGCTATTTCACCAGAAAAAACTGATAAACTTCAATTAACTCAAGAAAAAACAAATGCCTCGTACACACTTTTGTATGATAAAGATTATAAAATAGCAGATATGTTTGATGTCAAATTTAGACCCGATGCAGCAACACGAACAGCTTACAATACAATGTTGAATGCTGACCTGAAAAATGCACACTCAGACGATTCTCAACAATTACCAATTCCAGCAACTTATATTATTGACACTAATCGAAAAGTAGTTTGGAGACATTTTGATCCTAATTATAAAAACCGCTCTAAAGTTGAAGACATTGTCAACAATATCCCAAAATAATGAGTCGAATAAAAGTCATTCAAGAACAAGAGGCTGAAGGGCGATTAAAAGAAATATACGACCAATTAACTCAATCTCGCGGTAAGTTAGCTGAAGTCCATAAAATACAAAGTCTTCGTCCAGAAAGCATTGTAAAACATATGGATTTGTATATGGAAATTATGTTTTCAAAATCTGAACTCAGTCGTGCCAGACGAGAAATGATAGCTGTTGTGGTTTCAGCAGCAAACCAATGTGAATATTGTCAAACGCACCACGGTACGGCTTTAAATCATTATTGGAAAGAAGAACAAAAAGTTCAGCAATTGAGAAATAATTTCGGGGGTTTAGACTTATCAAAAGAAGATTTAGCCTTGTGTGAATACGCTAAACAAGTGACCTTAAATCCAGGCGAAGCAGAATCAATAGATGTCACAGAAATTCTTAAACTTAATGGTTTTAGCGATTCTGCAATTCTCGATGCCACTTTGGTTGTTGCTTATTTTAATTTTGTCAATCGTATGGTTTTAAGTCTTGGCGTAGGTCTTGAAGCTGATGAAGGTGAAGGTTATAAATATTAGATAACTTGAACTTGATTTAAAACCACAGACTGAGGTAAATTCAAGTGCTTATCACTACCCAAAAGGTTGAAATAAGCGCATAGAGAATAGTTTGTCAATTATTTTTATATCAAACTTATACATTAGTTTTCAAACTCTGGCAATTCAATAAAAATCTCATTGAGTTGAATATTTAAGTTATTAAATTCAAACGGATATTCTTCTGCCATTTTTTTAATATCCTTAAGTTGAGGTCTTTGTTTTTCACTCAAAAGCATTAAGTGTTTAGCTTTAGTGTTTAAAACATTAACTCTAGATTTTACAGGAAAAGTATCTACAGCTTTGGGAATGGTTTGTTGTAAAGAATCTACAACATTATAAAGCGTTGGTATATTTGAAATAACGTCTTGGAGTGTATAATTTTCCAAACGGTTGACTTCAATTTTTAATTCTTCATACATTGGCCAGGATTTGACTAATGAATCCGCTTGTGGACTAAGTTTTGTCGTTTGATATTTTTTTAATTTTAACTTTATTTGCAAGCTATCTTCTCTGGCTTTTTCGGCGGCACTGAATTGATTGGAATTAGATTTATTCTGACAAGCAATAATAAGACTACCTGTAAAAGCAAAAAAAATAAATTTTAAAATTGTGTTCATCAAGACTTTAGATATTGAATTATTTAGAAGTTATCAAATTAACTTCAATTTTAATTAATTATATTTAAAAAAACTTATTTTTAAGCTCTAAAATTATTAAAAACATAATTTTTAAATTGAAGTCAACTATGAGTCCAAAGATATTAATAATTGGTGCTTGCGGGCAAATCGGAAGCGAATTAACTTTAAAATTAAGAGAAATCCACGGAATAAATCAAGTTATTGCCAGCGACATAAGAGAAGGTGATGAGAATTTGATGGCTTCTGGCCCTTTTGAAATCTTGGATGCAACCAACATTTCAGCTTTAGAAGATGTGATTTTGCATTACGATATCGATCAAGTTTATCAGATGGCTGCCATGTTAAGTGCTACAGCAGAAAAATTTCCAATGAAAGGATGGCAACTCAATATGGATACTTTATTCAATGTTTTAAACTTAGCCAAGGATCAAAAAATAAAACAAATATTTTGGCCTTCAAGCATTGCAGTTTTTGGACCTTCAACACCAAAGGAAAATACGCCACAACAAACAGTTATGGAACCTTCCACGGTTTACGGCATAAGTAAACAAACTGGAGAGCGTTGGTGTGCCTATTATCATAAAAGATACGGTGTGGATGTAAGAAGTTTGAGATATCCTGGATTGATTAGCTATAAAACTCAACCTGGCGGCGGCACCACCGATTACGCCATTGAAATATTTCACGATGCCTTAAAACATAAAAAATATACTTGTTTTTTAAAAGAAAATACGGCCTTACCAATGATGTATATGGATGATGCTATTCAGGCCACAATTCAAATTATGTCAGCACCAACCGAACAGATTAAAATTCGTTCGTCTTATAATTTATCTGCCATAAGTTTAACCCCAAAAAAGCTAACCCAATCCATTAAAAAGCATCTTCCAGAATTTGAAATTGATTATCAACCTGACTTTAGGCAAGCTATTGCAGATTCTTGGCCAGCAAGCATCGATGATTCTTCGGCTAAACAAGATTGGAATTGGAATCACCAATTTGATTTAGAGCAAATCACTAAAGAAATGATAGAAGGTTTAACATCGAAAGTTAGTATTGATTTTGGAGGTTGATGAAATATTAAATAATATTCGATTTACTTTTTTGCTTTCATTATCTTTACCCGAAGTTAATGTTAGTTTATGAACGATAATTTAGATCCAACTGGCGAATCATTTTCCTCTGAAGAAAAAGATATAGAACGCGCATTACGACCGCTGAGTTTTGATGATTTTGCAGGACAAGAAAAAATTTTAGAAAACTTAGATGTCTTTGTAAAAGCAGCCAATCAACGTAATGAAGCACTCGATCACACTTTACTTCACGGTCCGCCTGGTTTGGGAAAAACAACTTTAGCTCATATATTAGCCAATGAGCTTAATTCAAACATCAAGGTGACTTCTGGCCCAGTAATTGATAAACCTGGCGATTTAGCAGGGTTGTTAACTAATTTAGAACCTCGTGATGTTTTATTTATAGACGAGATTCACCGGTTGAGCTCAGTGATAGAAGAGTACTTGTATTCTGCAATGGAAGACTATAAGATTGATATTATGATAGAAAGTGGTCCAAATGCCAGAAGCGTGCAAATCGATTTGAATCCCTTTACTCTTATTGGAGCCACAACACGCTCTGGATTATTAACTTCGCCTATGCGTGCCAGGTTTGGAATATCAAATCGTTTAGAATATTACTCCACAGAATTACTATCAGATATTATTCAGCGAAGTGCAGCCATACTCAATGTGCCAATTTCCATTAAAGCTGCTATAGAAATTGCGGGAAGAAGTCGTGGCACACCAAGAATAGCAAATGCATTATTAAGACGAATAAGAGATTTTGCTCAAATTAAAGGTTCAGGAAAAATTGATATTGAGATTGTAAAATATGGGCTTAAAGCTTTAAATGTTGACGCTTACGGTTTAGATGATATGGACAACAAAATTTTAACTACTATTATTGATAAATTTAAAGGCGGTCCAGTAGGATTATCAACTTTAGCAACAGCCGTTTCAGAAAATGCTGAAACCATAGAAGAAGTTTATGAACCTTTTTTAATTCAAAAAGGTTTTATCCATCGAACGCCACGAGGACGTCAAGTCACTGAGCTTGCATTTTCGCATTTAGGAAGAATACCATCAAAGGGCAATTCATTATTTTAAGTTTCTTAAAATGAAATCGATATTACAAGATGCATACGGATTTATTTTTGAAGACAAACTCATTGAAGAAATCAATGAAGTTGGGATATATAAATCTTTTAAAAAAGATGATGTCATCATTGAGATAGGAGATTATCTCAAATCGATGCCACTTTTGATTACTGGTGCTGTCAAAGTTTTAAGAGAAGACCAAGATGGCGACGAGCTATTGCTTTACTTTTTAGAACGCGGTGACACTTGCGCTATGACTTTAACTTGTTGTATTGGAAATGCGCAAAGTGAAATTCGAGCCATAGCTGAAAGCGATACACAATTACTGATGATTCCCGTGCAAAAAATGGAAGAATGGACAGCTAAATATACCTCATGGCGTCATTTTGTGTTTGAAAGTTATCAAAGTAGATTAAGTGAAATGTTAGACACATTAGATACCATAGCATTTTTAAAAATGGATGAACGCTTAATGAAATATTTAAGAGATAAAGCCAAAATCAATCAAAGTAAAACTTTGAAAATTACTCATCAACAAATCGCTTACGATATGCACACGTCTCGTGTGGTAATTTCGAGACTTTTAAAGAAGTTAGAAATTGAATCAAAAATTAAATTACACCGTAATTCCATTGAAGTTATAGACTTATGAAACCAAAAAATGTAAAAGACATTGTTTACGTGGGGCTGCAACTTCTTTTATTGCTACTGTTTATTATTGATATTCCAATCTACACCTTGCCAAATATTTTACCTGATTTCATATATGGTTTTTTATCGGCAATAGCTTTAGCAATATTTATATCGAGTATTTTAAAATTGAACAAAAATTTATCACCTTATCCAAGCCCAAAAACACACTCAAAACTGATTACTTCTGGAATGTTCAAATATATACGTCATCCCATTTACACTGCATTAATATTAGGTTTTCTATCTTGGAGTTTATATAAAAGTTCACTTTTCCAATTATGTGTTTCTTTGGCTTTAATTATTGTGTTTTATTTCAAATCCAAGTATGAAGAGCAACTACTTATCAATAAGTTTGAAGATTATAAATCTTATAAAAATAATACTGGAAGATTTTTACCTAAACTCTAATAACTAAATTTACTAAAGTGGTTCATTAATTAATTATGTTCATGAAAACAGAATTTCAAAATAAAATTGTTTCATTTTTTAAATTAAAATAAAAAATAATTATACTTTGATATAATTTTAAATATCCTAAATAAAGATTTAATTATATGAAAAACAGATATATAGATTTAATAGACCAAACCTTTTACTTTCCACAAGACGAATTTAAACTCAATAATGATCAACTTTTATTTCACGATATTGACTTAACGCGTCTCGTTAAAGAATACGGGGCACCGCTCAAATTTACATTCCTCCCTAAAATTTCAGAAAATATTAACCGAGCAAAGGCTTGGTTTTCAAATGCGAAACAAAAACATCAATATAAGGGACAATACCATTATTGCTACTGCACTAAAAGCTCACATTTTCAATATGTTTTAAACGAAGCCTTAAAAAATGACATTCATATAGAAACTTCATCAGCATTTGATATTGATATTGTCAATCAATTAAAAAAAGATGGCAAAATAACCCCAAAAACCTATGTGATTTGTAATGGCTTTAAACGTGAACAATACATTGAAAATATCGCTAACCTTATCAATAGTGGTCATACCAATTGTATCCCAATAATTGATAATTATGAAGAAATAGGACTGTTAGACGAAAAGATAAATGACGAATACAAAATTGGTATTAGAATAGCTTCTGAAGAGGAACCAAAATTTGAATTTTATACATCGAGATTAGGCATTGGTTATAAAAATATTATTCCTTTTTACAAAAAGCAAATTAAAGACAATCCAAAAGTTGAGCTTAAAATGCTACATTTTTTTATCAATACCGGCATTCGAGATAATGCTTATTATTGGAATGAATTGCTCAAATGTATGCAAGTGTACATCCAACTTAAAAAAATATGTCCAACTTTAGACAGTTTAAATATAGGTGGTGGTTTTCCTATAAAAAACTCTTTGGGCTTTGAATTTGATTATCAATATATTGTTGAGGAAATATTACTTCAAATTAAATTGGCATGTGATGCAGAAAACGTAGAAGTGCCACATGTTTTTACAGAATTTGGTAGTTTTACCGTTGGTGAAAGCGGTGGAGCTATTTATGAAGTGCTTTATCAAAAACAACAAAATGATCGTGAAAAATGGAACATGATTAATTCTTCATTTATTACCACATTGCCAGATACCTGGGCAATCAATAAGCGTTTTATCATGTTGCCCATCAATAGGTGGAATGAAGAATACGAACGTGTTTTACTCGGCGGTTTAACTTGCGATAGCGATGATTATTACAATAGCGAACAACATTTGAACGGTATTTATCTACCAAAATTCAAAAAAGAAAAACCCTTATATATTGGATTTTTTAACACGGGAGCCTATCAAGAAACTATTGGTGGATTTGGTGGCTTGCAACACTGTTTAATTCCTTCACCAAGACATATATTGATAGACCGTGATAAAAACGGCAACTTAACCCATAAACTATTTAGTGAACAACAAAAAAGCAGAGACTTACTCAAAATTTTAGGATATGATGAATAAAAAAAATTACGCTGGCATACCAGATAAATACGCCCGCTTAGACAACTCAAAAATTGTGCTTATTCCTGTGCCTTATGACGGTACCAGCAGTTGGGTTAAAGGTGCAGACAAAGGCCCAGAAGCTTTTTTGCATGCTTCTGAGAACATGGAATTATACGACATAGAAACCCAAAGTGAAGTATACAAACAAGGCATTCATCTTACTGCGCCTATTAAGGAAAATAGCTCACCTGAAAAAATGGTCAACATGGTGCATAAGATTGTCAAGAATTACATTAAACAAGAAAAATTTGTGACGATTTTTGGTGGCGAACACTCTGTAAGTATCGGTAATATAAGGGCTTTTAAGGAAAGTTATGAAGACCTGACTGTGGTTCAAATTGACGCACATGCTGACTTGAGACCTACCTACGAGGGCTCATCTTATAACCATGCTTGTGCTGTACACGAAGCCAGTAAAACTTGTAATTTGATACAAGTTGGCATTCGTTCCATGGACGTCTCTGAACGTGAATATATGGATGACTATCAAACTTATTTTGCACATGATTTAATTCATGATGAAAACTGGATAGAAGACGCTGTAGACCAAATGACCCCTAATGTTTTTATCACCTTCGATTTAGACGCTTTTGACCCCTCAATTTTGCCTTCTACTGGAACACCTGAGCCTGGTGGATTGTTGTGGTTTGAAACTTTAGAATTTTTAAAATTAATTTTTGAAAAGAAAAATGTTGTCGGTTTTGATATCATGGAATTATGTCCCAATCCAAACGAAAAATCCTCTGATTTTTTAGCAGCAAAATTATACTATAAAATGTTGAGTTATAAATTTAATATCCAAAATCAAGATGACGATGATGAATAAAGGCAAGATTTCACAATTTATTGAAAAATACTATTTACACTTTAATGCAGCAAGTTTAGTTGATGCAGCAAAAGCTTACGAAAAACAGTTAGAAAGCGGCTCAAAAATGTTGGTCTCCCTCGCTGGCGCCATGAGTACGGCAGAACTCGGAAAAATATTTGCCGAGATGATAAGACAAGACAAAGTTCACATCGTTTCCTGTACGGGTGCTAACTTGGAAGAAGACATTATGAATTTGGTGGCGCATTCACATTATAAACGCATTCCAGATTATCGCGATTTAACACCACAACAGGAATGGGATTTGCTCGAAAAGGGCTTAAACCGAGTTACCGATACTTGCATACCGGAAGATGAAGCTTTTAGAAGATTGCAAAAGCATATTTTTAAAATTTGGAAAGAAGCTGAAAACAGAGGTGAGCGTTATTTTCCTCATGAATTTATGTATAAAATGTTGCTCTCTGGTGCTTTAGAAGAATATTACGAAATAGACCTCAAAGATTCTTGGATGTATGCGGCAGCAGAAAAAAACTTGCCAATTGTTGTACCAGGCTGGGAAGACAGTACTATGGGTAATATTTTTGCTTCATATGTGATGAAAGGCGAATTAAAAGCCAGCACTGTGAAAAGCGGTATAGAGTATATGGCGTTTTTAGCCGATTGGTATACCAAAAACACAGCAAAAGACGCGTCATCTGGTATTGGATTTTTTCAAATTGGCGGTGGTATCGCAGGAGATTTTCCCATTTGTGTAGTACCGATGTTATATCAAGACTTGGAGCGCACCGATACGCCTTTTTGGAGTTATTTTTGTCAAATATCAGATTCTACCACCAGTTATGGTTCTTATTCTGGTGCAGTGCCCAATGAAAAAATCACTTGGGGTAAATTAGATATTAACACTCCAAAATTTATCATAGAAAGTGACGCTACCATCGTTGCACCACTAATTTTTGCTTATATTTTGGATATGTAGATTTTTTAAAATTGAAAATAAATTTATCAAATCGTCAACAATGTCATCAAATCAAAAAAATCGCCTAAACTAAAAGCTTTATAAAGTATAGATGATTATCAATCCTTAAAAGATTTCAAGACTAAAATTGACTTATTTCAAACAAATTGTTGATTTTTGCAAATTGTCAATTAAAAAATTGAAATGGAAAACAAAAAAGTAGATATAAATACTATTATTGGTTATGTTTTGATTGTAGGTTTAATCATTTGGATGGTTTATACACAACAAAGTAATTTGTCTGAAAACCCACCTAAAGAAGAAACGAAACAAACTGAAGAAGTCCAAAGTCAATCTGAACAAAATTCGACTACAACTCAAGCCTCTAAAAATCAAACTCCACAAATTCCACAAAACGATTCGATTAGGAATAGCCAAAAACAAAGCTTAAAAGGCAGTTTTGACTATGCCAATATTAATGCTGAAGAAAGCTTAACAACACTTGAAAACGAAGTGATTGAGCTTAAAGTTTCTAACAAAGGCGGTCAAGTTGTGGAAGCTAAAATGAAGCAATTTGATTCCTATAAAGGAGACCCTATATATCTTTTAAAAGAGAATAATGCTAATTTTAATATTCAATTTCAAGATAAGTCTGGGCGTTTAATCAATACCACAGATTATTATTTTACACCTGAGCTTACCGAAACCGACAACGGACAACGCTTATCGATGAAACTAAAAGTTTCTGAGGATCAATATCTTGAATATGTCTACCAAATGAATCCAAACGATTACATGTTGGAATTTGACATTTATTCTCAGGGTTTAAAAGAAGTCGTAAATTCTTCTGAACAACCTAAAATCAATTGGCTTTTAAAAGGCTATCGCCACGCTAAAAGTATTTCTTACGAAAATCGTTATACCGAAATTGTCTATCAGTATGAAGGTGATAAGGATGACTACACAGGACAAGGTGATGTTGCTGAAGAAGAAGATGCAGACGTCGATTGGATAGCCTATAAACAGCATTTCTTTACCAGTATTTTACTCAATGACCAGCCTTTTGAGAAAGCTAAAATGATTTCACGAAACTTGGTTCAAGATGATGAAGTTGATACACTTTTCACCAAATCTTTTGAGTCTCAAATACCAATAAAATTTAAAAATGGTGAGATAGCGGAGTCAATGAACTTTTACTACGGTCCATCAGATTATAAAGTATTAAAACAATACGATAGAAATTTAGATGAAATTGTACCAACTGGTTGGGGAATTTTTGGATGGATTAACAAAAATGTCTTTATTCCGTTTTTTGAGTTTTTAAGTGGAATGTTACCAAGTTATGGTTTAGCCATCATTTTAATGACTATTGTAGTTAGAATAGTATTGTCACCAGTACTTTATAAATCTTATTTATCTCAGGCTAAAATGAAAGTTTTACGCCCGGAAATTAACGAGATCAATGAAAAGTATAAAGAAAATGCCATGAAGCGCCAACAAGAAACAATGGCACTTTATAGCAAAACAGGCGTTAGTCCAATGAGTGGCTGTTTGCCAGCTTTACTTCAAATCCCCGTGTTTTATGCATTATTTCAATTTTTTCCCAGTGCATTTGAACTACGTCAAAAAAGCTTTCTTTGGGCAGATGATTTGTCGTCTTTTGATTCAATAGCAAGCTTGCCGTTTTATATACCTTTTTATGGAGACCACGTCAGCTTGTTTCCGATTTTAGCTTCTATTGCTATATTTTTCTATATGACAATGACTACTGGTCAAAACATGCAAACATCTCAACCCGGTATGCCAAATATGAAAATTATCATGTACATTTCTCCTGTCGTGATGTTGATTTTCTTTAATAATTATGCGAGTGGTTTATCGCTTTACTACTTCATTTCAAACTTGATTACCATTGGTATCATGTTGGTGATTAAAAACTACATAATCGATGAAAAGAAAATTCTCGCTAAAATAGAAGCCAACAAAAAGAAACCCAAAAAGAAAGGCAAGTTTGCTCAAAAAATGCAAAACATGATGAAGCAAGCTGAAGAGCAAAAGCGTTTAAAAAATAAAAAATAAAAAATAAAAAGTCTTTATGTTAAATTTGTATTCCGCTCAAATTGAGCATTTATCTATTCATCGTGTCGGGAATAAGAGTCGCAACGAAAACTATTTTCTATCAAGTGACCCTTTTACTGTTGATGATGAACTAATGCCATTGCTCAAAGAGTATTTCTTCAAACCTTTTAGAGACAAAGAAGAAAACTATTACCAATTTAAGCACGAAGCAGATTTAGAATTTCACGATTTATACCAAATGATTCGCAAAGGCTTTAATAATCCTTTAGAATTGCACGACATTTCAAAACAGATTACCAAGTATTTGTTTGAACAATCTAAACATCAGCACATCAAAAGTGGCGAGGTTTATGTGACTTATCTTGAAAATGTTTTAGTTGATAACCAAAAAGTTGAAGCCATTGGTATTTTTAAAAGTGAACTAAAACACGATTTTTTACAGTTTGATAAAAATGAAGACAACTTAAAACCCAGATTAGAGCAAGGTGTTCACCTTAATAAGTTAGACAAAGGCGCTCTGATTTTAAATGTTGAAAAAGAAACTGGCTACAAAGTTTTATCCATAGATTCTAATAAATACGATACCAAATATTGGTTAGAAGAATTTCTCGGCATTGACTTTTTTGCGGACGAAAATTTTTACACTAAAAAGTACCTTAAATTTTGTGAGAATTTCGCTAAAGACGTGGTCAGACCTGCTGAAGATAAACAGCAAGAAATGATGTTTATGAACAAAGCGGTCAATCACTTTGCCAGCAATGAAGACTTTGAAGAAACTAAATTCCTCAATGAAGTTTTAGACAATCCAGAATTGCATCCCGAATTTAAAAACTACAAAACAGACAAAGCTCCAAAATATAATATTGAAGATTTATCAAGTTTTCCCATCTCAAACACGGCGGTCACTTCAGCGCGCAAAAAGATGAAAAACGTTATTAATCTAGACACTAATGTGCAAATCAAAATGGATTTTGTCAATTCCGAAACCGCAGAAAAATATATAGAAAAAGGCTGGGATGAAGACCGTCAGATGTATTATTACTTAGTCTATTTTAATAAAGAAGAAAAATAGAGCTTAGCAAAATCAATTGATTTTCATATATTTGGTTAAATCTAACCGATTATGAAACCTTTTTTTTGTGTTTTTTTGATAGTTGGTTTATGCTCTATTAGCTTAGCTCAAGGTGAATTCACCTATGCGGGTAAAGTCTATTTTTCAGAACAGATTGCAACTAATATCAACGCATATAAATACAAGATAGGAAAAGCAAAAGCTGCTCAAGATTTCAAAAGAGTCGCTCAATTATACAATGAATTTATCAATCAAAAATTAATTGACTCTTATCTTGATGATTTTAATATAAATTGTTTTAATCGGCAAAAAAACAATTTAAGTGATTTTGATAAACCATTAGTTTTATTGACATATGCAGATTGGTGTGCTCCTCTGGTGGATGAAATGGCGGTCCTAAATCATCATATTAAAATGTCGCATGGCAAAATTGACTTTTTAGTTTTAATTTGGCATGACAAAAAACAAGCTAGAAAATTGTCAAAACCTTTTTATAAAAAAGCAGAAATCCTTTACGTTAATGAATTGAGAAATAGAGATGAACATACAGTGAGAATGCTAAAACATGCTTTAGGGGTTCCGACTTTAATTATAACCAATTCTGATAGGAAAATAATAGATATTTTAAAACTCACAGCTTCTTTTCCAAATCTTTTTGAATATAACTTTGAGAAAAGAATGGAACAGGCTATAAATAAAATTAAAAAATAACTAAGTGGTTATACGTAATACCATTAAGTAGTGAAAAAAGCTACCTAACAAAACAAATATATGCCAAATCACGTGATGATACTTAAGTTTGTGCATTATATAGAATAAAACACCAAATGTATAAAATAAACCACCTAAGCCTAAAAACCATAAAGTTAACGTGTCTACATTTTGATAAAAGGTATCAATATCAATGACAATTAACCAACCCATTATTAAATAGAGTAGGAGTGATATTTTTTCAAACTTACCTGTAAAAAATATTTTTAATACAAGACCAATTAGAGTTAAAGCCCACACAATACCAAGTATTAAAAACCCATAACTATCTTTTAAAACTGAAACACATATAGGTGTATATGTTCCTGATATAAGAATGTAGATGCTTATGTGGTCAAATTTCCTTAATATTACCTTATACTTTTTATGATTAATACTATGATATAAGGTAGAAGCGCTATAAAGAACAACCAAACTCAAAGCATAAATTGATATATAAAAGAGATCAATTTTTAATTCATTATAATTCAAAATCAGCACTAGGTAGGCTAAAATCGATAAAATAACACCCAAACCATGCGTTAATGCGTTTAAAAGCTCTTCTTTTTTGGACTGTATAATGCTCAAAATAATTTTTTGCAAAAATACTGGAAAATATAATCATACTTACCTTCACAGAAAGAATTTATGATTAAAAAAAGGTAAATTTAAAATAATCTATTTGTTTGTTTTGTGAATTTCTGGAACATGATTTACTATGATTGATATATCCAAATTATAATGCTCTATCAAAGCTAAAATTTCAGGTTTACACCAAAGATGAGCTATTTGAAATTCAGAATGTAAAATTGAAAGCCTTCGACATTTGTCTTCAAATGATACCTCGTTTTGAATCTCGTCGTATTTTTTGTGGTAGATGCTTGCTAATAATTCTTCTACTGCTGTGTTATGTAAAGTATCAGGCTGTATAATATTTTGAATAAACTTACATTTAGGATTAGCAACCACACAAATTTTTTGGATACCTTTTTGACAAACCAGAGATTTAATTTGTTGTATTTGCACCTTATCAAAAGAAAATGAACTACCTAGAGCTGTCATAAAATAGGAATTGTCTTTAAATTCATTTATAAGTTTAGTTTCTAAACACCATGTCGGACAAAGTAGAAATAATCGTTTTGTAGTTTTAGGCTTAAATAACCAACGCATAAGTTTTTTTGATTACAAATTTGAAACATTTAAAGCATTTAATTATATTTATACTTTTAATTTTATGCATAAACAAACCCAATGAATTATACTTTGCATCAGTTACAGGTTTTTGTTAAAGTTGCTGAACTTAAAAGTGTTACTAAAGCCTCAGAAGCTTTACATTTATCTCAGCCTGCTGTCTCCATTCAGCTTAAAAACCTTCAAGATCAATTTGAAATTCCACTTTTAGAAGTTATAGGGCGTCAAATACATATTACAGAATTTGGCCATGAAATTGTAGCGTCTTCTAAGAAGATTTTAAAAGAAGTCAGTGATATTAACTATAAAACCTTAGCCTTTAAAGGGCAATTGGTTGGGCAGTTAAAAATATCCGTAGTTTCTACAGGGAAATATGTAATGCCTTATTTCTTAAATGAATTTGTAAATGAGCATCCCGGTATAGAACTCAATATGGACGTGACTAATAAACTTAAAGTGGTTAAGTCTTTAGAAGAAAATGCTGTAGACTTTGCATTGGTTTCAACCTTACCATCTCATTTAGATGTTAAACGTGAACCATTAATGCCGAATACTTTAGTTTGGGTAGCCAATCAAGACTATGAATTTAAATTTAAAGATAACCTTAATAGCCTAAAAAAAGCGCCACTTATATATAGAGAATATGGCTCTGCAACTCGTCACGCTATGGAAACTTATATGAAAACTTATAATTTCCCTACAGGCAAACGACTTGAACTCACCTCGAATGAAGCCGTTAAACAAGCTGTTATAGCTGGACTTGGAGTGTCACTTATGCCAATAATAGGTCTAAAAAATGCATTATTAAATAACATTGTTAAGGTAGTACCATCAAAAAAATGTCCGATTACCACAGAGTGGAATTTAATCTGGTTAAAAAACAAAAAACATTCACCTGTAGCTCAATCGTATATAGATTTTTTAAAACAAGAAAAACAAAAAATTATTGATTCTAAATTTAATTGGTATGAAAACTATATCAGTTCCTTATGATTGTATTAATTGCAAATAAAAAAACTATGAAACATCTGTTACTCGCTATTATTTTTTTCATGAGCCATTTAGCTATTGCTCAATCTTCAAATGATTTTGTTAATGACTTTTTTAAAGCCCTAAATCAAAAAAACATTAAAGTGATTGATAGTCTTACTTTAGACAATTTAAAACTACACAGTCTTCAACTACAACCAAAAGCAAGTTTGAGTTTTTCAACAAAACAAGATTTTTTGAATAGTCTAAAATCTATTCCTGAAAATATTAATATAGAAGAACAAATATTTGATATTGATTCATTGGTTTCAAAGCATTTCGCTCAGTACAGCATACCTTATAATTTTTATGTCAATGGCGAGTTATCTCACTCAGGAACTAATGTACTGACTTTAATTAAAGTTGATAAGCGTTGGTTGATTAGTTACATAGCAGACACGAGAGAAAAACAGTAATTTTAGACCTAACAATCACTGATATTCACTTGCACCGCAAGACCACCTTCTGAGGTTTCTTTGTATTTATTGTTCATGTCTTTAGCAGTTTCCCATAAGGTTTTAATCACTTTGTCAAGGGGAACTTTTGCTTTTGAAGCATCAGATTCTATAGCGATTTCAGCTGCGTTTATGGCTTTAATAGCACCCATCGCGTTTCGCTCTATACAAGGAATTTGAACCAAACCAGCTATGGGGTCGCAAGTCAAACCTAAGTGATGTTCCATAGCAATTTCGCTTGCCATAAGGACTTGCTCTGGCGAACCGCCCATAACGTGTGTTAAGCCAGCAGCTGCCATAGCAGACGACACGCCAATTTCAGCTTGACAGCCGCCCATAGCCGCAGAAATGGTTGCGCCTTTTTTAAATAAACTACCAACTTCGCCAGCAACCAACATAAATTCTTTAAGGTCTTCAAATGAAGCTTGATGGTTTTCAATGGTCATATAATACATCATAACCGATGGCAGAGTTCCAGCACTTCCATTTGTCGGCGCAGTGACTACACGACCTAAAGAAGCATTGACTTCATTAACAGCAATAGCAAAACAACTGACCCATTTTAATATTTGCCTAAACTTAACTTCAGTCTGTCTTATAGTTTGAAGCCATTCTTGAGCATTATTATAAGTTTCAAAATGTTCAGCTAACAAATTCTGGTTCATTCTTAAGGCTCTGCGACTCACATTTAATCCTCCTGGCAATTCGCCGCCTGTGTGGCAACCGACATACATTGAGTCAAGCATTACATCCCAAATGTCTTTTAACCCTTGATCAATTTCATCTTGAGATCTAAGTGATTTTTCATTTTCTAAAACTATTTCTGCAATATTTTTCTTTTCGTTTGCACAGAAAGCCAGCAGTTCTGCACCTGTTTCTATTGAAAATGGAAATTGTTTAAAATCTTCAATCTTCTGTTTTGCATTTTCTCTTTCTTCTTTCACTACAAATCCTCCACCTATAGAATAAAACGATTCTTGATGCAATATGTTTCCTTTAGAAAAAGCTTTAAAAATCATTCCATTAGGATGAAAGTCTAAAAATTGACTTTTAAATTCTATATCGTTTTCGAAACTAAATTCTAATTTGTTTTTTTGCCCTAATAGAAGTGCTGATTTAGCTTTTAAAGTTGAAATTTCAATATCAATATTTTCAATGGGCATTTTTACAGGGTCAAACCCCATTAAACCTAATGCAACTGCAATATCAGTAGCGTGACCTTTACCAGTAAGAGAAAGCGATCCATAAAGTTCAACTTTTATAGAACTGACTTCATTAATAAGATTTATATCTTTTAGTTCTTTTACAAAAAGTTGCGCAGCTCTCCAAGGCCCCAAAGTGTGAGAACTTGATGGACCAACACCAATTTTTAGCATATCAAAAACGCTAATACATTCTATTTTTTTCACTTCAATCGTTTTTACAAAGATGTGTTTTTTTAAATATAGATTTTTAAAATTTAGTTTAAATTAAAGATTTATTTCAACAGATGTTAATTTAAGTTTTAATACGATCTAACTATGAAAAAAATCAAGTCTGTATCATCTTGCTTAAATCATTTATTATCAGTAATTTGTAAATATTCAGAAGAGCTATTGTTAAGGTTTTATTTTAGATAAAAAGTCACTTCAATTTTTATATTCAAAATTTCGCCTACTTTTGCACTGACAAAATTCACTCATTATGCCCAAAAATTTAGTTATTGTCGAGTCACCAGCAAAAGCTAAAACCATAGAAAAATTCCTTGGTAAAGATTATAAAGTCGAATCCAGCTACGGTCATATCGCAGATTTGCCACAAAAAGAACTTGGCGTTGACGTTGATAATAATTTTCAGCCTAAATATGTTGTAAATGCCGATAAAAAATCTGTCGTCTCCAAACTGAATAAGGCTGCCAAATCATCAGATATCGTTTGGTTAGCCAGTGATGAAGACCGAGAGGGAGAAGCCATTGCTTGGCATTTATATGATGAATTAAAACTTGACGAGGCTAAAACAAAACGTATTGTTTTTTCAGAAATCACAAAATCTGCGATCCAAAAAGCCATTGAAAATCCAAGAGGCATTAATTATAATTTGGTCAATGCCCAAAAAGCCAGACGTGTTTTAGACCGATTGGTAGGTTATGAATTGTCACCTGTTTTATGGCGAAAAGTAAAAGGTGGTTTGTCTGCTGGACGTGTGCAATCTGTTTCAGTAAGATTAATTGTAGAACGTGAACGTGAAATTAGAGATTTTAAAACCGAAACCTTTTATAAAGTAGAAGCTCAGTTTAAAACGGAAGAAGGCTCGTCTTTTAAAGCCAGATTACCAAAGCGTTTTGACACCTTTGATAAAGCTAAATCTTTTCTTGAGAAGTGTGTTGAGGCTAACTTTGAAGTTGCTGAACTTGATAAAAAACCAGCTCAAAAGAAACCTGCACCGCCGTTTACTACATCTACATTACAACAAGAAGCGGCCAGAAAGCTATATTTTCCAGTCGGAAAAACAATGTCTATGGCACAAAGATTATACGAAGCTGGACATATAACTTATATGAGAACCGATAGCGTTAACCTATCAAATCAAGCTAAAGCTGGTGCTCAAGAAGAAATTACTTCGGCTTATGGCGAAAAATATCACCAAAGCAGAAACTACAAAGGAAAATCTAAAGGTGCTCAAGAAGCTCACGAGGCAATTAGACCGACAGATTTTTCTAAACACAATGTGCCTGCTGAACGCGATCAACAGCGCTTATATGAATTGATTTGGAAAAGGGCTATAGCGTCTCAAATGAGTAACGCCCAACTCGAAAGAACCAATGTGAAAATTAAAGCCGACAAACATCAAGAAATATTTGTAGCCAAAGGTGAAATGATCAAGTTTGATGGGTTTTTAAAAGTCTATCTCGAAGGTAAAGACGAAGAAGATGAAGAGCAAGCCGGCATGCTTCCTAAAATCACCAAAGGCGATCAACTTGACCCGATTGCTATAGAATCTACGCAAGGTTTTACTCGACCACCTTCCCGATATACTGAAGCGGCATTGGTTAAAAAACTTGAGGAGCTTGGTATTGGCCGTCCATCAACTTACGCGCCTACAATTTCAACAATTCAGAACAGAAAATACATCGAAAAATCAAATATTGAAGGTCAAAAACGATCTTACAAAAAATTGATTCTCAAAAGTAACGAAATTAAAGAAAAATCCCTTTCTGAAATTACAGGTGCTGACAAAGGTAAGTTGATTCCTACCGATGTTGGGATAGTGGTTAATGACTTTTTAGTTAACCATTTTGAAGGTATTTTAGACTATAATTTTACAGCTAAACTTGAACAAGATTTTGACGAAATTGCTCAAGGCGAAGAAAAATGGACCGATGTTATTAAAGAATTTTATGATAAATTTCATCCTAATGTAGAGGACGTTGCCAAAAATGCAGAACGAGAAGTTGGTGAGCGCGTTTTGGGTAAAGACCCAAAATCAGGAAAACCAGTCAGTGCAAGATTAGGCAAATTTGGTCCGATGGTGCAAATTGGCTCAGTAGAAGATGAAGAAAAGCCAAAATTTGCAGGACTAAGACCAAATCAAACCTTAAACTCTATCACCTTTGAAGAAGCTATGGATTTGTTTAAGCTTCCAAAAGAATTAGGCGAATACAAAGATGAAAAGGTTGAAGCCAACGTTGGGCGTTTTGGACCTTATATAAGGTATGGTAAAAAGTTTGCTTCAATTCCAAAAGGCGAAGACCCGCTTGAGGTGAGTTTTGATAGAGCTGTTGAAATTATAAAAGCAAAAGAAAAAGCAGACGAACCCATTTATACTTATAAAGGTAAAGGTGTTCAAAAAGGTAAAGGGCGATTCGGTCCCTTCTTAAAATGGGATGGGATGTTTATCAATGTCAATAAAAAATACGATTTTGATAATCTTTCTGAAGCTGACATCATAGAACTTATAGAAGATAAAATTCAAAAAGAAAAAGACAAGCTTATACATCATTGGGAAGACGAAGGTATTAAAGTTGAAAAAGCCCGTTGGGGAAGATTTAAAGTTAGTCAAGGTAAAACTAAAATTGAGTTACCCAAAACGACAGACGCCGAAGCTTTGACACTCGACGAAGTTAAAGCGATGTTAGATAAAAAGAAACCTAAAAAAACTAAGAAAAAGACAAAAACTAAAGCTAAGCCTAAAGCTAAAGCTAAGTCTAAATCAAGGTCTACTAAAAAATAACTTAAGGTGTTTGACTTTTTAAAACAAAATTCAAGTGAGTTTACTGAAAATATTCAGAAGTTAACCTCAACACAAGTAGGCTCAAAAGTTACTTTTAACGATCAAGCGGAAAACATTAAAGACTACAATTTTGTTTTGATCTGTGTTGACGAAAGTAGAGGTAACACTTTGAATCAAGATAACATTGATTTTGAAAATATAAAAACTGCATTCTATGAACTTCAGCTAGGCAACTGGGATATTTCAATTTTAGATTGTGGTATTATTGAGTCTGGGAATGAAATTTCTGATACATTTTATGCGTTGCGCCAAATTGTAAATTACGCTTTAGAGCATAAGGTTCTTCCTATTATATTAGGCGGTTCACAAGATTTACTTTATTCACATTATCGGGCTTACGATGGTATTAAATACATGGTAAACATTGCTAATATTGATCCAAAGTTTGATTTAGGAGATTCTAATATTGATTTAAATAACGAATCTTTTCTAAGTCATATGATTGTCAATAAACCCTATAACCTGTTTAATTATGCTAATATTGGTTATCAATCCTTCTACAACACTCAAGAAGAGATACATTTACTAGAGAAAATGTTTTTCGAATCATACCGCCTTGGCGAAGTAGTTAATGATATAAGAATTGTTGAGCCCGTTTTGAGAGATGCCGATATTGTATCTCTAGATATTAGAAGTGTAGAAAGTCAGTCCTTTTTCCAAGATAATATGTATCCAAATGGATTTAATAATAGAGAAATTTGTAGCTTATCAAGGTATGCTGGATTGAGTGATAAAGTAACTTCTTTTGGCATTTATGAATTACAGTATTTACATTCTAAAATTTCAAAAAAATTGGTAGGCCAGATTCTATGGTATTTTATAGAAGGAACCCATTATAGGTTAAAAGAAGTTGCAGATGTCAATAATTCCAGCTTTTTAAAATATCAAGTTCCAGTCGATAATGAGGTTTTAGTGTTTTATGAAAGTCAACTTTCAAAGCGTTGGTGGATAGAAATTCCATCAAATATAGATAATGTTAATAATAAACTAAAGCAACATACGTTATTACCATGTGATAAGCAAAGCTACCTCTCAGCGTGCAATCAAGAGTTACCTGAGCGGTGGATTAAAGCTAAGCAAAAGAATGAATTTTGATTTTTTTTAAAAATTTAAGGCTTTATTAATAAAAATATTGTTTTTTTGTAAAACTGAAATTAACGTGAACTAAACAATTTTCTATGAAATTTAAGATTTTAGTAAATTTATTTTTTGTTGTTGCAGTGCTTTTAAGCTGCGGAGATAACAACAAAGGGCAACTTGTAGGAGTTGAAGGAAAACAGTGGTTTCCTGAAAAGCCCTATGGAATGGTTAAAGTAGAAGGCGGATCTTTTACAATGGGGAAGTCAGACTATGATATTGCTGGGTTGAAAAACGCTCCAATTAAAACTGTTACAGTTACCTCCTTTTATATGGACGAAACTGAAATCACTAATTCAGAATACAGACAGTTTGTGCAAAATGTAAGAGATTCTGTTGTTAGACAAAAACTTGCTGAAGAAGCTGAACTCGCTGGAGGTGGAAATAACGCAAACGCCGATCAAGGTGGTGGAAGAAACACTATAAGTATACAAGATTTTGCTTTTAAATCTGAAGGGCAAAATAATAAAAGAGGCTTAGGTTTATTTGGTGGCGGAAATAATAACAATAATGCTCAAAATCAAAATGAACAAACACCATATCAACAATATTCAAGACATTACGATCCTTTAGATAGAACACTTAATTGGGACCAAGAAATCATTTGGAAACCATCGGAGTATCCCGATGAAAATTACGTTTACGTCATGGATGAATTTTACCTTGATAAAGAAGATTCTTATAATGGTGAAAAAATGCTTGATGTTACTAAATTTGAGTACAGTTATAAAACTGTGGATTTAGATAAAGCAGCACGTTCAGATCAAAAATTGTCTAATTATATTGTTGAGAAAAAAGTTCCCGTTTATCCTGACACCACAGTTTGGATAAAGGATTTTAATTATTCATATAACGAACCCATGCATAATAATTACTTTTCTCATATTGCATTCGACAATTATCCTGTTGTAGGTGTGTCTTGGGTTCAGTCTAAAGCTTTTGCGGATTGGAGAACACGGCAACTTAACAAGTATAACAAAGAAGCTGATAAGAGTAGATCACCAGCTTTTAGATTACCATCTGAAGCGGAATGGGAATATGCTGCACGAGGTGGTTTAGAATCTGCTACTTTCCCTTGGGGCGGGCCTTATACTAAAGATGATAGAGCATGTTACCTAGCAAACTTCAAACCTCTTCGAGGAGATTATGCAGCTGATGAGGCGCTATACACCGTTGAAGCAGATGCTTTTGAGCCTAATGAGTATGGTTTGTATAACATGTCTGGTAATGTGGCAGAATGGGTGAATACTTCATATGATCCCGCAGCTTATGAATACATGTCTTCTATGAATCCTAATGTTAATAATCAAGAAAACAACAGAAAAGTTATTCGAGGTGGATCTTGGAAAGATGTAAGTTATTCTTTAAGAGTAAGCACAAGAGATTATGAATATGCAGATTCTGCAAGAAGTTATATAGGTTTAAGAATGGTTCAAGATTACCTCGGAAACGGGCTGTCTCTTGACCACCGAAGAAATTAAATTTTACAATCAATCAAATATTAATCACTAAATTTATTAAATTTTAAAATTATGGCAAAGTCAAATACGTCAAAGAAGTTAATGAACATGGTTTATGGTCTCGGAGCAGCAGTAGTAATTATTGGAGCACTATTTAAAATTATGCACTGGCCTTATGGAGACTTAATGCTTATTATTGGCTTAGTAACAGAAGCAGGAGTTTTTGTAGTATCAGCGTTCGAACCTGTAGATTCTGAATTAGATTGGTCTAAAGTCTATCCAGAACTGGCTGGCGAAGATAGTCAATACTCAGATGGGGCTGTTACAGAAGAAGAAAAGGGCATTTTATCTCAAAAACTTGATGAGATGCTTAAGGAAGCTAGAATTGATTCAAGTCTTATGGAGAGTTTGGGTGAAAGTATAAGAAGTTTTGAAGGTGCTGCAAAAAACTTATCCCCAACTACAGACGGTATTAATTCACAGAAGAAATACAGCGAAGAATTATCTCTTGCTGCAGCTCAAATGGAATCTTTAAACAACTTATATAAAAACCAAGTGGAATCTGCTTCTAAACAAGCTGAAATCAACGAAGCTGTTGCTGATAATGCTGGAAAATTAAGGGAACAAATGGAATCACTTACAAAAAACCTGAATTCACTTAATGGTGTTTATGGAGGTATGCTAAGTGCTATGCAACCTAAAGCATAATTGAAATCTCTTAATATTAATTTAAAAAACATTACATAATATGGCATCTGGAAAATTATCACCAAGGCAGAAAATGATTAACCTAATGTATTTGGTTTTCATTGCGATGCTTGCATTGAATATGTCTAAAGAAGTTTTAACAGGTTTCGGTATCGTTAATGAGACGGTTACTGCTACCAATGAAACTTTTGTAGAAAAAAACAAAATTGCTTTAGATGGTTTAAAAAAGAAAGCAATTGAGTCTAAAGAACAGTTCGGCGAAATTGCAAAGACAGCTGAGCAAGTCTCTAGTCTATCTAATGAATATTATAATTATTTAGAAGGATTAAAAACTGAATTTAAAGGTTCGGTTGAAAATCCCAAAGACTATGAAGCTATGGACAAAGATTCATACGTTAACGAAAAATTTATGATCAGTGGTAAATTAACTAAAGCTGGTCAAGAATTTATGCAGAAAATGGAAGACTACCGGAACGGTATGGAACAACTTGTAGGCAACTCTTATCCTAATGTTATAAGTAATGTTAAAGAAACTTTTAAAGAAACTGATGTAGTCATCACTGATAATGACGGTAAGAAAATGGATTATATTAGTTACCATTATATCGGATATCCTTTAATTTCTACAATCACTAAGTTATCAACACTTCAGAATAATATTAAAATCAATGAAAACGAGATACTTTCTAAAATGTTTTCAGGGCAACTAGTAGAAATTGCTTCTATGGATAATTACTCAACACTTTTAGAGTCTGAAAGAAGTGCAGTTTATCCAGGAAATAAGTTTGATGGTAATATTGTTCTAGGAAGAACAGATTCAACAACCGTTCCTACTACTGTTGATTTAAAATTAGACGGTCGTCAATTAGAGAAGGGAAAAGATTTTGATATCGTTGGTGGAAAAGTAAAACTTAATGTGACAGCTGGAAATCCTGGTGAACATAAAATTGAGGGTAAATTAATATTTGCCCAAGAAGATGCAGAAGATATTGAAGTCCCAGTGGAGCAAACCTTCCAAGTTATCCCAAAACCTAATCAAGCCATTGTTTCTGCAGATAAAATGAATGTGGTTTATCGTGGTATTGACAATCCAATTACTGTTTCTATGCCTGGTGTACCAGAAAATAATATTTCTGCATCAGCTCCTGGACATACATTTAGAAAAAAATCTGGCTCAACTTATATTTTAAAACCTGGTGCTGGTAAAGATTTAGGAATAAAAGTAAATGGAACCATAGAAGGTGAAACTTTTAGTTCTACAACTACATTCAGAATTAAATCTCTACCAAGGCCAACACCAACCATTCGTGGTCAAGTAGCTCAAGGTGGTGCGGTAAAGTTACCGCGTAAAGCTGTAGAAATCTCTCCAGTTGGTGCTATTTTTGAAGATTTTGATTTTGATATTTCACCAGTTGTGAAAAGATTTACAATGAGTGTTCCAGGTCAGGCTTCAGTTGTAGTTAATGGAGATAGATTAAACGATCAAGCTAAAAAAACACTCGCCTTAGCTAAAACTGGGGATATTATCCAATTTTTTGATATCCGAGCAGATGTTCCAGGTGCTCAGGTTAACGTAAAAAGTATGCCTGCTTTACTTGTTCAAATTACTAATTAATTTAAATACTTAAATTTATGCCAAGTCGTTTTTTTTATGGTTTTGTTCTTTTATTTAGCATTTATTTGGGTCAAGCCCAATCCAATGTTTTAAATGCGAGTACCCCTGGTGATATCCAGAGAATCGATAAAGAACAAGAGGAACTTGATGACAGTAAACCTTTGCCTTATGGCTATGTGGATAAGCGTGACATCATGTGGTCTAAAATAGTATGGGAGAAAATTGATCTCAATCAAAAACTCAACTACCCATTATTATACCCATTAGATTCTAACAGGCTTGGTGAAGATAGAAAGTCTTTATTTCAAGTTTTAATTAATGGTATTAAGTTGGGTTCTGAAGATCCAGACGCTAAAGGAGCTATAACCGAAGTTTATTCTACAAGTTATTTTCAGCAGAAAAAAGACTATGGAGAAATTCAAAATTCATTGAAAGCAATTTTCTTACCGGATGTAGCTCTAGATTTATTAGGTCAATATGGCATAACTGGTACTGAAAGTGTTCAATTATTTCTAAATAGAGCTTTAGCTGGTAAACTTCAAGACTATCCTGAATTATATTCAGAAGAATTGATTAGCCAAATGGAACCCTATGTTATTCCAACTGAAATAACTGGTGCTGATATCACTGCTTACTTAATCAAAGGGATGTGGTATTTTGATAAACGTCAAGGTGCATTAAAATACAGGTTAATAGGCATTGCTCCTGCTGGTTATGATATTCAAACTCAAAATCCAACTTTTTCTGGAGACCCTAAGGTCATTCCTTTTTTCTGGGTGTGGTTTAAAGATGCTCGAAATGCTCTTCACAATGCTAAAGTTTTAAATTCAGAGAATGGTGCTCAGCCTCTTACTTTTGATCATTTGTTAAATTCTAGACGATTTGAGTCTGTGATATATAAAACTCAAAATATCTATGAAGATAGAGAAATAGAAAACTATATTCAAGATAATGCTTTAATGCAATTACTTGAAGCTAGACGAGTAAAAGATGAGATTAGAAATTTTGAATTGGATATGTGGACATATTAATTTCAATTTTTAATCATTAACTTAACGCCTCTTTTTAGAGGCGTTTTTTATTTACTTAATTTTATTATGAATAAGGATTTTCTCGTTGTTGGTTTTGGCTTAGCTGGGCTATCTGTTGCTAGACATTTAGAACTTAATAATGCATCTTTTGATATCATTTCTGATAATTCACAGCTTTCTTCAAAAGTTGCGGGTGGTATCATTAATCCTGTTGCAGTTAAACGCTTGAAACCTGCTTGGCAAGTTGAAAACTTTTTACCCTTTGCTAAAATATTTTACCAATCTTTAGAAAAAGACATTTCAAATGAAATTTATAAAAAGAAATCTCTAAATGTATTTATTCACAATACGGAACAAGAAAATAATTGGTATGAAGCCTTAGATAAATCAAGATTAAAACCATTTATATCATCTCAAGTTTACAACAACGACAATCAAAATTTAAACATTGATAAAATTGGAAAAATAAAGGCAGCCTCCATCAATTTGAGAGATCTGTTTACAAGCTCAAAATCGCATTATCAAAACAAGTGGTTTACTGAGACCTTCAAACATAAAGACTTAAAAATTAATAGTAACAGTGTTTCTTACCATAATAAAATTTATAGGCATATTATATTCTGTGAGGGTTTTGGTGTTTCCAAAAACCCCTTGTTTAATGATTTAGAGATTTATGGCAACAAAGGCGACTATCTTATCTTTAAATCTAAAAATCTTCAAACTCAAGACATTCATAAGGCCAAATATTTTTTAATTCCACTTGGAAAAGATTTATACAAATTTGGTGCAACTTATCAACGCCAGCCATTAAACCATCAACTTTCGGCTGAGGCCAAGTCACAAATGATAGAAGCCTTAGACAAAATGATAAACACGCCATACGAAATAGTTGACCAAGTATGTGGCATCAGACCCACTACCAAAGATAGACGACCTGTAGTTGGTACACATTCAAAACACAAAAATGTTCATATTCTAAACGGCTTTGGAAGTCGTGGTGTGATGTTAGCTCCTAAATTGGGTCATACACTGGTAAAACATATACTTGAAAAAGAGCCTATTGATACAGAAATTTCTATTCAACGTTTTCACGTTCAGATTTAGTTTTGTAGCTAAAAAACAGATTGATCCAAATATTCCTTGATAAACGCATCATTACAGGCATCAACAAAATTAAAACACCTACAATGCTCATAAAAGAAGTGAAAACTTCTAAGCCTAAAAAAAAATAGGTGATAATAAATGTAGCTACTGAAATAGCCACACCTAAACCATAACTCACATACATAGCACCATAAAAAAAAGAGGGTTCAATTTGATATTTTGTACCGCAATTTGAGCATCTCTCGTGCATATCGTGAATATGTTTTAACTTGTAGGGATTGTTTTCTTTATACATACTTTCTTCGTGACAAACAGGACAAGCTCCTGTAACGATACTATAAATTTTAAAACCTTTCAGCATTTGTATGTTTTCTTAGATTATAAATGCAAAATTACCAATCTTTGCAGAAACAAATGTAACTTATGCTACACACCTCAGAACTTTCTTTGTCTTTTGGTGGAGAATATGTCTTTAAAAATATCAGTTTTAGACTTGGTGCCAATGAACGGATTGGTTTAATTGGAAAAAATGGTGCTGGTAAATCGACTTTACTCAAGGTTATTGCTGGTGAACAAGCTTTTGATGAAGGTCAAATATCTAAAGACAAGGAAGTCTCTATTGGGTTTCTTAAACAAGATATTGATTTTGAAGAAGGAAGAACAGTTTTAGAAGAAGCTTACCAAGCTTTTGAAGAAATCAAAACCATAGAACAAAAACTCGAGCACATCAACACCCAACTCGCCGAACGTGAAGATTATGAGTCAGAATCATACAATCAGTTAATGATTGACTTAAACACCTACCAACATCAATACGAAATTCAAGGCGGCTATAGTTATCAAGGTGAAACAGAACGTATTCTTAAAGGTTTAGGCTTTAAAGAGGAAGAACTAGACAAGCTGACCAATACATTCTCAGGTGGTTGGCGAATGCGAATAGAGTTGGCTAAACTTTTACTACAGCAAAACGATATCTTATTACTCGATGAGCCCACTAACCACTTAGATATTGAAAGTATCATTTGGTTAGAAAAATTTCTCAACCAATCCTCAGCTTGTGTGGTTATAGTGTCTCACGATAAAATGTTTTTAGATCATGTAACCAACCGCACAATTGAAATTTCACTTGGAAAAATATACGACTTCAATAAGCCTTTTTCAGAATTTAAAGTTCACCGGGAAGAATTACGCGAACAACAAATGGCGGCTCAAAAAAATCAACAAAAAGAAATAGAGCATACCGAAAAGCTGATTGATAAATTTCGTGCCAAAGCCAACAAAGCCACTATGGCGCAATCGTTGATAAAAAAATTAGATAAAATTGATAGAATTGAAGTTGAGCAAGAAGATACCGCAACGATGAATATCAAATTTCCTGTGTCAAAACGTCCTGGAAAAGTTATCATAAAAGCTGAACACATTTCTAAATCTTATAAAGATAATCTGGTTATTAAAGACATCAGTTTTACGGTCGACCGTGGCGATAAGCTAGCTTTTGTAGGTCAAAATGGTCAGGGTAAATCGACTTTGGCTAAAATTATAATGAATGAAATTTCTTACGAAGGTCAGGTTGAATTGGGTCACAATGTTGAAATTGGATATTTTGCCCAAAACCAAGCCGAATATCTCGATGAAAACAAGACCGTTTTAGACACAATGATTGATGCAGCTAACGCCCAAACACGTCCAAAAGTCAGAGATATTCTGGGGTCATTTTTATTTGGTGGAGACGATGTGCACAAATACGTCAAAGTCTTATCTGGTGGTGAACGAAACAGACTGGCGTTGGCCAAAATGCTACTCAATCCATTTAACGTTCTCATTATGGATGAACCTACTAACCACTTAGATATGCAGTCTAAACAAGTGCTTAAGCAAGCCCTGCAAGCATTTGACGGTACTTTGATATTGATTTCTCACGACAGAGATTTTCTACAAGGTTTATCTGAAACCATTTTAGAATTTAAAGATTCAAAAGTCAAAACCTTTCTTGGCAGTATAGAGGAATATTTAAAATCAAGAGAAGCAGAAGATTTTAGAAGCATTGAAAAACGTTCAGAAGCTAAAGCCAAAAAAGCAGATAAGTCTAATGATTATCAACGCCAAAAGAAATATAAATCATTGTGCAACAAATTGAGTAAAGTCGAGTCTAAAATTACGAAGCTTGAAAAAGAGGTTAAAACAACTGATCAAAAGTTAGCTTACAATTACGATGAAACAATTGCTGAGGACGGTTTTTTTGAATCCTATAACACCAAGAAAAAAGACTTAGAGCAATTAATGAGCGATTGGGAAAGTATTCAGTCTCAAATCGATAAATTGGATTTGTGAAAAGCTTAACCTAGTATTCATTGTTTAATTTTTAGCTTTGAAAATTTTTAAATTTACAATGAGAAAATTAATACTTATCATTTTGGGGTTTGTCATTTTAGGTGGGGCAAGCTACGTAGCTTATTCGTTAGTAAATGCTCCTGAAAAGGTTGATGAAGCCAAAAAAAGTGTCTATAAACCTATAGCTGTAGATAAAGTCCAAAATCGCGATATTCCTATTGTTGTAAAAACGAATGGTGTTGCTGAAGCCATCAAAAAATTTGAACTGTTTAGTGAAGTTCAAGGGGTTTTTCAGTATTCATCTAAAGATTTTAGAGTTGGACAATTTTATAAAAAAGGTCAAATTCTTTTAAAAATTAACAATGAAGAGTTTATGGCTAATGTTATTTCTGCAAAGAGTGACTTCTTCAATCTTTTAGTAGCATTAATGCCTGACATCAAAATAGATTATCCCAAAGAATTTAAACAATGGGAATACTATTTAGATGAATTTGATGTTCAAAAACCACTAAAGGATTTGCCAGAGACCTCAAAACAACTCAAATATTTTATTACAGGACGTGGTATTCTAAGTTCATATTTTAATATTAAAAATTTAGAAACCCGACTAAACAAATTTACCATTCGTGCGCCTTTTGATGGCGTTTTAACCGAAGCTGCCATCAATTTAGGGACATTAGTTAGACCTGGACAACGCTTAGGCGAATTTATCAGTCCTTCGGTTTATGAAATTCAAATTGCGTTACAAAAATCTATGATTCCTTATATGAAAGTTGGAGATTCTGTCCAATTGAAAAGCTTAGATGCCAACTTTACGGCTTTAGGTCAAATTAGCCGAATCAACAATCAAATAGACCCACAAACACAAACCATTCAAGTTTTTGTTCAAACCAAAGATGGCAACGTAAAAGAAGGTTTATACCTGCAAGCAGAAATTAGAGGTCAAACTATTGATAAGGCTTTTGCAATTAGTCGCTCTCTGATAAACAACGCCAACCAAATTTTTATAGTAAATGATACGGTTTTAGATTATAAAACGGTAAAGCCAATGTATTTTACAGACAATCAAGCCATAGTAAAAGGGCTAAATGATGGAGAAGTAATTATGACATCAAACCTATCAAGTGCTTATCCAGGAATGCTTGTTAAGGCAAAAAACTAAAATTGTTTTAAGTTGAAAAAAATCATTACATATTTTATCAAATACGATGTTGCCGTCAATGTTGTGATTTTAGCATTTTTTATATTTGGTATTGTAGGTTATTTCAGTTTAAAATCTTCTTTTTTCCCTTTACAAGATTCAAAAATTATTTCTATCAATATCACTTATCCAGGCTCTTCACCAGAAGAAATTGAAGAAGGTGTTATTATTAAAATTGAAGAAAACCTAAAAGGACTTGAAGGCGTAGACAGAACAACAGCAGTTGCACGAGAAAACGGCGGTTCAATTACCGTTGAAATTGAAGACGATCGCAATGTTGATTTTATGCTAACTGAAGTTAAAAATGCCGTTGATCGTGTACCGAATTTTCCACTTGGAATGGAGCCGCTTGTGGTTTCTAAACAAGAAACTTCAAGGCAAACCATTGATTTTGCTATCTCTGGAAAAGATATCAATTTAGAAACTCTAAAAGAAATAGCTTATCAAATTGAAACGGATTTAAGACAGATTGATGGGATTTCTCAAATAGAACTTCGTGGATTTCCAAACGAAGAAATTGAAATTGCATTAAGTGAAGACCAACTTTTGGCTTATAATATTTCTTTTGAAGAAGTTGCTCAAAAAGTTAGGGGTTCAAACATTTTATCTACTGGTGGAACGATTAAAACACAAGTTGAAGATTATCTCATTAGGGCAAATAAAAGAAGCTATTATGCAGATAAACTCAATGATATAGTCATTAAAACTTTAGCCAACGGCACTCAAGTTCGCTTAAGTGATTTAGCCGAAGTCAGAGATCAATTTGAAGAAACTCCAAATGCTTTGTACTACAATGGCGAAAAAGCAGTAAATGTTATTGTCACGAATACAAATGATGAAGATTTAATGCCAACTGCCGAAAAGGTAAAAGCCTATATTAAAGATTTTAATGCTAAAAATAACAATGTTGAACTCAATGTTGTTAGTGATTCGTCAATTACATTAAACCAAAGAACTAAATTACTTTTTGAAAATGGTTTAATAGGTATTGGACTGGTATTACTTTTTTTATCTATTTTTTTAAATACGCGATTGGCATTTTGGGTTTCCTTCGGTTTACCTATTGCTTTTCTTGGGATGTTTGTATTTGCCAATTCATTTGGAGTCACTATTAATGTATTGTCACTTTTTGGGATGATAATTGTGATAGGTATTTTGGTTGATGATGGAATTGTAGTATCAGAAAATATTTACCAACATTATGAACGTGGTAAAAAACCAATCAGAGCTGCCATAGATGGTGTTTTAGAAGTTTTTCCACCTATTATTTCTGCTATTCTCACTACCATTTTAGCTTTTTCAACTTTTTTCTTTATTGAAGGAAGGATAGGAACTTTTTTTAGTGAAGTTTCAGTAGTCGTGCTTTTAACTCTTGCAGTTTCTTTAATTGAAGCGTTCATTATTTTACCTGCCCATATTGCTCATTCAAAGGCTTTACAGCTCAATACTAAAAAGAAAAAAACACCTAAAACTGTTTTAGGTAAGTTTTTCGCTAAAATGCGTAATGTCAATAAGTTTGGCGATATTATAATGGGATTTTTAAGGGACAAATCTTACGCACCATTTTTGAGGTTTTCATTAAAAAACCGATTTTTTATTATAATGGTCTTTATTTCACTTCTAATTTTAACCTTTGGTTCTATTGCTGGTAAAATTATACGTGTAACGCTTTTCCCAAGTATCGCCAGTGATAGAGCAAGTATTGATTTATTGATGACAGAAGGTGTTAATCCTGAAAAAACCGATTCTATTATCTCTATTGTTGAAGCTGCTGCTTGGCGTGTAAATGAAAAATTTACTAAAAAACAAACCGATAATTTACAAGTGATTGAAAATACCATTAAACGTGTTGGTCCTGGAAATAACAAAGCCTCTTTGCAAGTCAATTTACTGCCTGGTGAGTTAAGAGATTTTAGTGCTGCCGAAATCACCAATGCTATCCGTGAAGAATCAGGACCAATTTACGGTGTAGAAAGCATCACTTTTGGTTCTGGTAGTAATTTTGGTGGTTTGCCAGTTTCAGTTTCACTGCTGGGCAATAATCTCAATGAACTTCAACAAGCTAAATTAGAGCTCAAAACCTGGATGGAAAACAACGACTTATTAAAGGATGTCGTAGACAATGACCCAAAAGGCATAAAAGAAATTGAAATTGACCTAAAAGAAAATGCCTTTGCCTTAGGATTAGATGTTGGCGAAGTGATGCGACAAGTCCGTAATGGTTTTTTTGGCGCAGAAGCGCAACGCTTTCAACGTGGAAAAGATGAAATTAGAGTTTGGGTAAGATACAATCTCAACAACCGTTCGTCAATTAAAGATTTAGACGATATGCGTATTATCACGCCTGATGGTATGCGCGTTCCGTTTAATGAAATAGCCAATTACCAAATTGTAAGAGGTACAGAATCTATTAGTTTTCTCAACGGAATGCGAGAAATTAATGTTTCAGCAGATTTATCAGACCCTAATGAAAGTGCAACCGATTTTTTGACTGACATTCAGAACAATGTGATGCCTAAAATTTTAAATAAATACACGAGTTTGTCGGCATCTTACGAAGGTCAAAACCGAGAAGCTTCTAAAATATCGTCTTCAGCGAAAAAGGTTTTACCTGTCATTTTATTTTTAATCTTTGTGGTGATTGCCTTCACCTTTAGAGGCTATTCACAACCTATATTACTTTTACTTTTAATTCCATTCAGCGCCATTGGCGTAGCTTGGGGACATTTTATTCACGGTTTTGCTATCAATGTATTATCAGCACTTGGTATTATTGCTTTGATAGGTATTATGGTTAATGACGGATTGGTTCTCATTACTAAACTTAACGCTAATCTGAAATCGGGTTTAAAATTTGACGATGCTATTTACGAAGCAGGTAAGTCTCGATTTAGAGCCATATTTTTAACATCATTAACCACAATCGCTGGCTTGGCGCCACTTATTTTTGAGCAAAGTCGTCAAGCGCAATTTTTGATTCCAATGGCGATTTCTATTGCTTACGGTATTGGTATAGCTACTGTATTAACATTAGTATTACTTCCTGTTAGTATTTCGGTTTTTAATACTATAAAAACCAAAACCTCTTGGCTAATTACAGGAAAAGATATTGCAAAAGAAGACGTAGAGCGCGCTATTAAAGAACAAAAAGAATTAGAACATTATGATGCAGATTAGACTGTTCATTTTATGGATATGTTTTACAAGTTTTGCTGTTGGCAATGCTCAAGATCTCTTAACAAAATCTGAAGCCGTTGAACTCACGCTTCAAGAAAATTTTGGAATTCAAATTGCAAAAAACAACGTTGACATTGCAGAAAACAATGCTGGAATACTCAACTCAGGTTATTTACCAAATTTAAGTGCAACAGCTGGAAGTAATTTTAGTAGGATAGACCGATTAGCCGAAATCAATGGTCAAGAACCTTTAGACCAACCAAATTTAGATAGCGAAAACTACAATGCCAGTCTAAATCTGAACTATACTTTATTTGACGGCTTAGGCCGAAAATACACTTATAAGCAATTAAAAGAACAATACAACCTTTCTGAACTTCAAGCTCGTGAAACTATAGAGAATACTCTTATCCAGCTTTTTAGCGTATATTATGAAGTCGCTCGACGATACGAAAATGTAGAAGTATTAAAGCAAACCCTTTCATTGTCTAAAGATCGCTTAAAACGGGTAGAATACCTTTTTGATTATGGTCAAGTTAACAAACTTCAAGTGCTTAACGCCAGAGTTGATGTGTCTAATGACAGTATTAATTTGATTAATGAAACACAAACCTTAGAAAACTCAAAACGTGACTTGAAGGTGGTCATCAATTCAGAATTTTCAAATAACTTTCAGGTTGATACTACGGTAAACTTTACACCGATGCTGAAAATAGAAAAGTTTGTAGAAGAACACGAGCTTAATAATGTTTCATTGCTTCAAGTAGAGAAAAGCTTAGAAATTAGCGCTTATGATCAAAAAATAAGCAAAACAGGCTATTTGCCAACCTTAGATTTAATTGGCTCTTATGGTTGGAACAGAAATATTAGTCCAGAAACACCATTCTTTTCAGGCTCTACCCAAACCTCTACAACTATTTCAGCAGGTTTAAGTTTGAATTGGAACTTGTTTGACACTGGGCAAACCGCAGTGAGAATTCAAAACGCTAAAATTGACTACGAAAATCAAAGTCTTCAGAGACAACAAATACAAACTCAAGTTAATCGCGATATTCAAAATGCATTAAACAACTACAAAACCCGTTTGTATATTTACGAATTGCAAGAACAAAACGTAAAAACCAACCAAGACAATTTCAAACGAACTGAAAACCAATTTCAACTTGGTCAAATTACCTCAGTTGAATTTAGACAAGCGCAAATCAATCTGCAAAATGCCCAGACTAGTTACAGTCTTGCTAAATACGATGCCAAGCTTGCTGAACTTCAATTGCTTCAACTTACTGGTCAACTGCTTAACGTCAAGTTTTAACTGATGAAAGAACACTTTTTTCAATGTCCGTATTGTTGGGAAACCATAAGTATGTTGTTAGATACTTCTGTAAGTCAACAAAGCTATATTGAAGATTGCGAAGTTTGTTGTCGTCCAATGAACATTACATATCAAACTCAAGCTGGAGAGATTGTGACTTTTGAAGTTCAAGCCATTCAGTAAAGCTAGAATAGTGCCTAAATCATTTAATTAATTCTAGAATTATCCCCTATCTGTTTAAATACATCATATTTTAAATTTCACAAAAGCCTTACTAAGCTATATAAATTAAAAACATTCAATTAAGATTAATTTTTCATTAGATTGTTTTTTTGAAATTAAAAACCTAAATTTGTTTTTAATAGTAATTGTGATGAGCCACACATTAGAAGTTGTTAAGAAATTAGAGCATCATACTTTTAAACTATTGCAAAACTATCAATCTATAAAGGAAGAATTAAAAATTTCAAAATCTAACTTAGTAGATTTAAAGCAAAAACAACAAGTTCTAGAGCAAAAGATTGCGACCTTAACAACAGAAAATGAACAGCTCAAAACAGTCAATGCTATTTTAGGCAGTAAAACGTATAAAAAAGAAACCAAGCTTAAAATAAATCGATTAATAAGAGAAGTAGATAAGTGCATCGAACAATTATCTGAATGAAAGTGATGAAAGAAAAATTAAAAATTAAAGTTTCTATAGCGGATAGAGTATATCCCATGACAGTTTTTCCTGAACAGGAAGAAGGTTTAAGAGTAGCAACTCAAAAAATCAATAAAGTCATCAAACATTTTGAAGATAATTATGCGGTGAGAGACAAACAAGATGTTTTAGCCATGAGTGCTTTACAATTTGCTTCTAAAGTTGAACAGATGCAAATTGAAGAGAATGATATGCATGATGAAATAGAACAACGTTTAATCGATTTAGATGAGAAATTGGTAAATTATATAGATTACTAAAAAGTTCTTTAAATAAAATATTAATACTGCCTGTATTAGTTGTTTTTCTTTTTGATAAACTCAACACTTTACAATTAAAAAGGGTGAGTTTTGATTGCTAAAACATGCCGTTATACCTTTTGGTATCAGACGGAAGTTTGATCAGTCATGTAGCCCTAATCCTGTCTAATAGGAGTTTAATTCAAAACAAAAACTAATACAGGCTTTTTTTATAAATTAAAATCAAGAATATGGAAATATTACCAATAATTATCACTGCAATTATTGCTTTAATCATCGGATTTGTAATTTCAAAAGCCGTGGAAAGCAAAAGTTCAAAAGGTGCAGTTAAGCAAGCTAAAAATGAAAGCAAACGCATCATAGACGAAGCCCATAAAGAAGCAGAAAGTATTAAAAAAGATAAAATTCTTCAAGCAAAGGAGAAGTTTATTGAGCTTAAAGCTGAACATGAAAAGGTGATTTTGTCTCGAGATAAAAAAATCTCTGATGCTGAAAAAAGAATTAAAGACAAAGAGTCTAAAGTATCAAGCGAATTAGGTCAAAACAAAAAACGCGCTCAAGAATTAGAAGAAAAGCTAAATGATATTAATCTTAGAAAAGAAAGAATTATCAAAAAGCAAGAGGAAGTTGATCAAATTCTTCAAAGAAAAATTCAACAGCTAGAAGTGATAAGTGGACTTAGCGCAGATGATGCCAAAGACCAATTAATGGAATCTTTAAAAGAAAAGGCTAAGTCTGAAGCTATGGCAATAATAAGAAATACTGTTGAAGAAGCTAAAATGACAGCTCAGCAGGAAGCTAAGAAAATTGTTATAAATACCATTCAACGCGTTGGAACTGAAGAAGCTGTAGACAATTGCGTTTCGATTTTTAACCTTGAAAACGATGATGTAAAAGGTAGGATTATTGGTAGAGAAGGTAGAAATATTCGTGCACTTGAAGCTGCTACAGGAGTTGAAATTATTGTAGATGATACACCCGAAGCCATTATTCTTTCTTGTTTTGATTCTGTTCGACGTGAGATAGCAAGATTATCGCTTCACAAGTTAGTAACCGATGGACGAATTCATCCCGCGCGTATAGAAGATATAGTTAGAAAAACTCAAAAACAAATTGAGGATGAAATTGTAGAAATAGGAAAGCGAACTGTAATTGATTTAGGTATCCACGGCTTAAAGCCAGAATTGGTCAAAACTGTTGGCAGAATGAAATATCGCTCATCTTATGGTCAGAACCTTCTTCAACACTCTAGAGAAGTTAGTAATTTATGTGGTATCATGGCATCAGAACTTGGTTTAAACCCAAAACTGGCTAAAAGAGCTGGACTACTTCATGATATTGGTAAAGTACCTGAGGAAGAGACAGAAACTCCACACGCAATTTTAGGGATGCAATGGGCAGAAAAGTACGGTGAAAAAGAAGAGGTTTGCAATGCAATAGGCGCTCACCATGACGAAATTGAAATGACATCACTACTTTCTCCAATCGTACAAGTTTGCGATGCTATTAGTGGAGCAAGACCTGGTGCAAGACGTCAAGTTTTAGATTCTTATGTCAAGCGTTTAAAAGACCTTGAAGATATCGCTTTTGGATTTCAAGGCGTTCAAAAAGCATATGCTATTCAAGCTGGTCGAGAGTTAAGAGTAATTGTCGAAAGCGAAAAGGTACCTGATGAAAAAGCCTCAGAATTGTCCTTTGAAATATCCCAAAAAATTCAAACCGACATGACCTACCCTGGACAAGTTAAAGTAACTGTTATTAGAGAAACAAGAGCTGTAAATATAGCTAAGTAATTTTTTAACTTTTCAAAAAACCAAAGCAATAAAAAAGCCTCGATTCATATCGAGGCTTTTACTTACAGTTTTAAACATTAATGTTATTTCTCAGACTCTGGCATAAGCATAGCAATATACTTATCACCTGAAGCATATTTTTTAGCCACATTTTGAACATCTTTAGCGGTAACAGCATTCACTCTTTCCATCTTATTAAGTAAACTTTCCGCACTTCTTTGGTTATAATAAGCCGAAGTTAATTGACCGAGCCAATAGTTATTTTTCTTTAAGCTTTCATCATAATCAACTTTTTCTGCTTTTTTGTATTTGTTGAGGTCTTCTTCAGTTGGGCCATTATCAATAATTTTTTGTAGTTCAACTAAAGCAGTTTGTGTTAAACGCTCTGCATTTTCAGGGCCACAAGGAAATTGAATTGATAAATTGTAACTTCCATAGGGCAATTTACTCATGCCTGCGTTTGCGCCAACTCCGTAAACGCCACCTTCGGCTTCCCTCAATATTTCAATAAGTTTAATTGTCAGTATTTCTCCTAAAGCATCCATAGCTGTGGCTTCTTTTTCATTGTATTGGGTTTCGCCATAAAATTGAATTCTCACACTACTTTTAGGATCATTACCTTTATAAAATACTTTTTTAAAGTCACCCTGTTTCTGACGGAAACCTAAATCTGTAATTTTTTCTTTTTCATCTGGGTTTGATGGTAATGCTGCAATATATTTTTCAGATAATTTTTTAAATTCATCTTCATTGATATTACCAACAAAATAGAAGTGAAAATCTGCGGCATTACTGAAACGCTCTTTATAGGTTTTATAAGCTGTTTCGTAATCCGTGGTTTCCCAAGCTTTGTCATCGGGTAAAATACCCGTCCATCTAGGATTACCTTCATTTAAAAATCCAAAAGATTTGTCTAGAAAATAAAAGTTTGGTGAGGCTAACATATTACCCATAAATGCTTGTTGTTTGGCTTTGTAGCCCTCAAAAGCTTCTTTGTTATAATTTAAATCTGTAAAATGGGCTTGTAACATTTGCATTAAATATTCTAAATCTTTGGGTGCGGCTTGTCCTCTAAACCTTTCTGTAGTGTTACTCACAGAAAAGTTTAATCTGGCAATTTTGTCACTCATAAATTTAGAGATATCATTTTTGTTAAGTCCAGAATAACCAGCTTCTGAGAGTCCATTCATAGCCCATCTCACTTTTTGATAGGTTTCATTATCTAAAAGATTTGTTCCTCCATAGCTTACCGCTTCAAAAAGAACTTCGTCTTCTTTAAAATCGGTTTTTTTATAAGTGACTTTAGCACCATTTGACAAAGTTAGCGTAGTTGTTCCCAAAGCATCGTTTTGTTTTTGACCTGTTATTTTTCCAGGTTCTAAACTTTGTCTAATTAGACTACTAGATATTTCTGTTTCTTCATAAGCCGTGACGTCGTTAAAGTCTTTATTGACAATGTTTAAAATTTGATCTTCAGAGGGTTTTTGAGTTTCGTCATCGTATTCAGGTCCTGTAAAAACAACCACCCTGCTGTCTTTTCTTATATAATCATCAATCATCTGATTTAGGTCTTCAAGTTTGATTTTTGGGAGCATTTCTTGAGTAAATTGATAATCCCATTCTATGCCTGTATAAATGTCACCACTTAAAAACTGTTGTTGTAACTGGCCGACATAGCGGTTAGATTCTGTTTTTTCTCTTTCTTTGTATTGGTTTTCTTGTCGTTTTATAATTTCTTTTTTGGCACGTTCAAATTCACCTGTTGTGAACCCGTGTTTTTTGACTCTAGCGTTTTCTTCTAAAAGCACTTCAAGGGCTTTGAGTTGATTGTTGTTGGTTGGCACTGCAAATGATGTAAAGGCCATTTTTTTATCATTCACAACACCGCCATAATAACTAAAACCAAAAGTAAACGGTGGATTTGGAGAATTGGCAATTTCGTCAAGTCTGTTATTGAGCATCGTTGAAAACAATTGGCTTTTGATTTGCTCTTTGGCTAAGCCATAAGTTGTTACAGGCTCACGTTCTTTTGGATTTTTATAATAAATGGATACTTGTGGTGAAGTGGCTTCTTTATCGGTTGCTACAGCAACAAAAGTTTCTTGGTGATTTGGAACACCATATTCTTTTCTTTCTTTTTCTTTTTTAGGATTTTTATATTTCGAAAATCTTTTTTTGATATCTTTTTCCATTTTATCGACATCAATATCACCAACAGCAATAAAAGCCATCATATCAGGTCTGTACCAATCTTCATAAAAATCTATGAGTTCTTGGTACTCAAAATTTTCCAAAACTTCTTTAGTTCCAATAGGTAAGCGTTCTGCATATCTTGAATTGTAAAGGAGTTTGTCAAAATATTTTTTACGCATACGTTCTTGAGCACCTAGACCTAAGCGTAACTCTTCTAGAACTACACCTCTTTCTTTATCGATTTGTTCTGGCTCTAAAACAGCATTAAATGCCCAATCTTCCATAATATCCATAGCTTTGGGTAGGTTATCTGGATTATCTAAAGGAATGGGTAAAAAGTAAACGGTCTCATCAAAACTGGTATAAGCATTTAAATCGTTGCCAAATTTCACACCGATACTTTGCAGATAATCAACAAGTTCGTTTTCTGGAAAGCGTTTTGTTCCGTTGAAATTCATATGTTCCATAAAATGAGCTAAACCGAGTTGCTTGTCTGTTTCTAAGATAGAACCAGCTTTAATGACAAGTCTTAATGTGACTTCGTTTTCTGGTTTTTGATTGTTTTTAATGTAATAGGTCATGCCATTTTTGAGCACGCCTGTTCTTACACTTTCGTCTAATTTAAGTTTTTGACTGATTTCTGGTGCTTGTGAATAGCCTATGAAGCCAACTAACACAAACATCATAAAGATTTTAATTGAATTTTTCATAAAAAAAAGGATTAGGATTTGATTCAAATATATGACAAACTAAAAATTTAGTTTACCATTTATAATTATTTAACATTTCCTACTACCAGACTTTTATTACGCTTTAAGCGCTTTTGATTAATTGATGTGACTATCTAATGTTTTTGGTTTTTTAATTTAACTTAAAAGTTAAAACAATTTGTTTACTTTGTAGAGCGTTTAAATTTTAAATGAATAAATATGAGATTCTTAAACCGAATTGGTGTTTTATTATGTATACTTATTATGGGTGTTTCCTGCCAAGATGATTTTGATGATGTCATTTCACCAACGAGTAACCTAGACATACAAAATTTTGTTTGGGAGGCAATGAATGTGTTTTACCTCTATAAAAGCGATGTCCCAAACTTGAGTGAAAGAAACTCTTCAGATGCAGATTTTAATGAATTCATCAGTGGTTTTGACTCACCAGAAGACCTCTTTGAAAACCTACTCCGAGAAGATGATCGCTTTAGCGTTATTGTAAGCGATTTTAGGGTTTTAGAAGAGGCGCTTCAAGGACAAACTTTAAGTAATGGTATGCGTTTCGGTTTAGTTTTAATTCAAGATACCAATCAAGTTTTTGGCTACGCGAGGTATGTTGTTCCTAACTCATCTGCTAGTGCACAAGGAGTTGAACGTGGAATGATTTTTAATCAAATTGATGGAACAAGCCTTAATGAAACTAATTTTAGAGATTTACTAGCACCAGAACAATATAGTATAGGCTTAGCTGAGCTACAAAACGGACAACTTCAATCTACGGGTGAAAGCATTTTATTAAACAAATCTGATTTAGTAGAAAATCCTGTTCATATTGCAACTACACTTGAAATTAGTGGTCAAAATATTGGTTATTTGATGTATAATGGCTTTCGTTCAAATTTTGAAAGCGAACTCAACCAAGCTTTTGGGAATTTTGTGGCTAATGGGGTTACAGAATTAGTATTGGATTTAAGATACAATGGTGGTGGAAGTATTAATACTGCAAAAGATTTAGCTTCTATGATTACTGGCCAATTTGATGGTCAAGTTTTTGCTAAAGAAAGATTTAATGAAAACTTTGATGAAGAGACACTTTTCTTTGATGATCAAACTGCTGGTGGAGAAAACATCAATAACCTCAATTTAGATCGCGTTTTTGTGTTGACTACAGGTTCAACCGCTTCGGCAAGTGAGTTGGTCATAAATGCTTTAAACCCATACATAAGTGTCATTAAAATAGGAACAACTACTACTGGTAAGTTTCAAGGCTCAACCACACTTTATGACTCACCAGACTTTAGACGACAAGGTGCTAATCCTAATCATTTTTATGCGCTTCAACCCTTGATTCTTGAAATTGAAAACGCTGATGGTTTTACTGGGTTTACAGAAGGCTTTGACCCAGAAATTGAATTGGAAGAAGATTTCTTTAATCTTGGTGTTTTGGGCGATCCATCAGAACCGCTTCTAGCAAGAGCTTTACAAGAAATTGGTGTTGGTTTTCAAAAACCAATTCTTACTGAAGAAACAAATAAATCTATAAATCTAGAACTCAAAAATCTAGGTGAATCTGAAATGCATTTACCGAATTATCAACGGATGTATATCAATAATTAGACTTAAAGTCTTTTAAAATGTTAATCAAATTTATATGCTTAAGACTTTAAAAAAACTTGTAGCTCAATCGCCGATTTTGCAGGTTACAAGTTTTAATAGTTTGAGCATTGGTGTAAAGTTGATCAGTAGCCTTGTTGTTGCTAAATTGTCAGCTGTTTTTTTAGGTACACAAGGCGTGGCTTTGATTGGTAATTTAAGAAATGCTTTAAGTATATTTCACAATTTTTCGAGCGGTGGCTTAGATAAAGCAGTTGTGAAATACACTGCCGACACACATCAATCGCCTTCAGATTATCAGTCTTTTATTTCAACTTTATTTTGGGTTTTTGTTGTTTTAAGTGTTGTTGTTTTTACTGTAGTCTTTGTATTTTCAAATAGCTTATCAGAGATTGTATTTGGTCAAAACTCTTTTGCTTTTGTATTTAAATGGACGGCTTTACTTTTGCCACTTTACGGACTGAATGTCTATATTCTAAACATACTTAAAGGCTTAAATCGATTTAAAACGGTCATTCGGATACATATTTTTTCTCATCTATTGAATTTAGTATTATTTACAGCTTTAATTTTTGCTTATGATTTATCAGGTGCTTTAATGGCTGTAGTCATTGTACCGTCAGCGAGTTTGTGTTTTAGTCTCGTTTTAGCTTCAAAATATTTAGATTTTTCAATTGTTAATTTTAGAATTTTCTCATCTCAGCAACTTCAAAATTTTGGACAATACGCATTAATGACTTTAATTTCGGCAGTAACATTTCCATTAGTTTATCTTGGTATTCGTCAGTATTTATCAACGCATATAGACATAGATGCCGCCGGGTTTTGGGAAGCTAATTTTAGGCTTTCTACATTTTACCTGATTTTTATGCAGTCTCTACTGAACCTTTATATTCTTCCAAAATTAGTTGAAGCCAAATCTGATAAGGCTTTTCAATTAACAATATTGGAGTTTTACAAGCAAATAATACCTCTATTTGCAATAGGGTTAGGCATTGTTTTTCTACTAAAAAAATATTTAATCCTATTAGTATTTTCAGATGAATTTTTACCAGTAACCTCATTACTTGGGTGGCAAATTATAGCTGATTTTTTTAGAATACTTAGTTTAGTTATGGTCTATCAATTTCACGCCAAAAAAATGTTTTGGCATTATATTGTTACAGATTTATTATTAGCTGTAGGTCTGTATTTTTCGGCCATTTATTTTGTTAATATTTACGATTTGCAGGGCGTAGTTATCGGTCACGCTTTGACTTATGTTTTATATTTTTTATTGATACTTTTTTTGTTTAGAAAACCATTATTCAAACCCCAATTATGATCAATATTTCTGACATAGAATTTTTAATTTCTACAATGAATCGAAGTGATTTTGGTTTTTTAGAAAAGATGTTTCCACATCATAATATACCAGAGTTGAATATTTTAATAATCAATCAAACCACTGAAGGTCAAATTTTAGAAAGTCAAAAAGAAAATATCAGAGTGGTTAATGTATTTGAAAAAGGATTAAGTAGAAGTAGAAATCTTGCTATACAACACGCCAAAGCCAAAATATGCTTTATTGCAGACGATGATATTGAATATTTGCCCGATGCCATTGATAAGGTATTACAAGCATATAAAGATTTTTCAGATGCGGCTTTGATTTCATTTCAGTATTTGAGAGAAAATGATAAAACTTTCAAAACCTATAAAAAACAAGCAGGATATCAACATCAACTGCTTCACAAGCAGGTTTTAACTTCAATGGAAATCACTTTTAATTCTAAAAAAATTAAAGAAGCCAATTTAGGTTTTAATACCATTTTTAGTTTTGGAGAACGCTTTCACTGGTTTGAAGAGCAGGTGTTTAGAGATGATGTTGTACGTTCAGGGCTTAAAGTCGCTTTTGTGCCTGAACCAATTGTGAAACATTATGGCAAAACATCCGTACCTGATGAAGACTCAAAAGAATATACGCAAGCTTTGACTGCACAAAAATATTTACAACACAAAAACCTTATTTATCTTTGGTTGATGCGTTATATTTGGCTGTTGCTAAAGCGTAAAGTAATTAAACCTTCTCAAATCTTTCAAATTTGGAATTATGGCGTTACCGCTGTTCAAGATTATAAAAAACTTAGTTCGAAGCAATAGAACAGCAATTTTATATTGGCTTTTGCCTTTAGTTTTGTCTATATTATTTCAGCTGTATGGTTTTGGCTGGAATCGCATTATACCAAGAAATTTTGGAGAAAACCTTGCTACACTTATCATTATAGTTTCCTTTAGTTTGTTGTTCAAAAACCAATGGCGAAAATATTTTCAAATTTTAGGTTATATCTTATTTCTATTTAATAATCTGTTTGAAAGCATTTATTATTACTTGTTTAAGGCCAATATCAGCGCATCTTCTATATTTATTTTATTAGAAACTAACTTAGCAGAAGCTCGTGAGTTTGTAGAGTTTTATCTTAATCCTTTTATTGTCATTGCTACAGTTTCTTATTTAGCGGTATTGATTTTCTACTTGATTAAAAGGCCATTAATTACATTTCATAATATATTCAAATATCAAATTGTAGTTTATACTGCTGGCGTATTGATTCCTTTGGCTTTGATGATATATAGAGGGTTTCAGCAATATAATTTTTTATATTTAAGCGTTTCGTCTGTTTATGAATATATTGAGGAGCATCAAAAAATGCTTAAGTACAATATTGATGAACCCTTAGCAGAGATTGAAGCTTTTAAAAATCTAAATAAAAACGATACCGCCACTTATGTTTTAATTATTGGCGAATCAACAACAAGACGACGAATGAGTGTTTATGGTTATGACCGCAAAACCACACCTTTTTTAGATAGCATAAAACAAGATTTATGGCTCTATAATGATGTTATAAGTTCTCACGCATACACCATTGGGGCTTTAAAGGATGCTTTAACGCTCAACAGCTTGTCAACTGATTATGATTTTTCTATTATCCAATTAATGAATCAAGCAGGCTTTAAAACCTTTTGGATATCTAACCAGCGACCCATTGGTCAATACGAAAGTTTGGTGACGCTTATTGCGAGAAGTAGTGACAAATATTTAACTAAAAATACTGCATTTGACGGAACCATAACACCTTATGATGAAGTATTGATTCCTGAATTTAAAAAGGCTTTATTAGATAAAGCGCCCAAAAAATTTATTGTTCTACACCCTTTAGGTACGCACTTGCTTTATAGCGACAGATATCGCGAAGAGTTTAAAAAATTTACAGGAAGAAGTCCATCAAACTTTGATCATCAACAAGCTCATCGTCGGTCAAATGCGTATGATAACGCTGTATTATATCACGATTATTTTTTAAAAGAGACAATAGATGAACTAGTAGAAATTGAACATCCCACGTATATGCTTTACTTTTCGGATCACGGTGATGAAGTTTATGAAAGTATTGATTTTTCTGGCCATGCTGAAGAAAACCCAACTAAATCTATGCTTGAAATTCCATTTTTTATTTGGACTAACAAATCATTTGAAAAACAGTTTGAAAAGCAATATCTTCCTGATAATCCTTACGTTTTAAGAGATTTTATGCATACTTTTTCAGAACTTAATGGTATTAGGTTTAAACAATTTGATTCTACTAAAAGTATTTTTTATAAACAACCTAACCGCTTAGAGCGTAAAGTTTTAAATGGAAAATATTACAAGGATTTGCCATAGTTTTAAATAGTCGATTTATTATTGCTAATCAAAAGCCGACTGATAAATTCCTAGACTAATCAATTTTAGTTGTATGTGTTTTAACCCCTTCAACGTCCAAGCAGGTAGGTTTAGAAGCCCTTTTTGCTTAAGACTTAAGTTTTTTAAATCAATATCGTTTTTTACAGCCTTAAACAGAATATTTTGATCAGCTATTTTTGCTTGAAGAGCCAACGAATACCGATTGATATCTAAATATTTTTTAAGACTAAGGTTCAAATTTTGATCAAGCTTATGCTTATTGATATAAATTAGTTTTTCTTCTAAACTTATTTTAGACGATAAGTTATTTTGTGTATGTCTCAAATAAAGTAATGTAATTTTTGGATTATAGCCTAGCTTATAATTTTGTAGAGCAAAACGAATAAATAAATCTAAATCCTGTCCTGTTTTTAGATTTTCATCAAAGCCATTTATTTTTAGAAAGCTTGATTTTTTAAATGCAACAGAAGATGTCCAAAACAAAGGATCAATGTAACTATATTCAAAATAATTATCAATAAAGGAAATATTATCAGGTAAGTCTTGACTATATATAGGTGTTTTTATATAACCTGAATTTAATCTTATTTGATAGGCATTAGAAACAAGGTCAACATGTTTTAGTTTTTTAATACTTTGGAGTATCTCTTCAAGGTGATTTTTATACCAAATATCATCAGCATCAAGTAGGGCTATCCAGTTAGCCTTGGCTTGATTTATACCATTGTTTCTTGCGGCTGAAGCACCTTGATTATCTTGATTAATAATACTAATTCTGTCATCTTTAAATTCTTGTACAATTTTTACACTATTATCTGTTGAGCCATCATTAACAATGATAACTTCGAAGTCACTAAAGCTTTGATTTTGAACGCTTTTAAGCGTCTCTTTAATGAAGTTTGCTTTGTTGAATAATGGAATGACTACTGAAAAAAATGGCATTTAATAATGTTTGCTGAAAAATATTAATTTATATATATCAAATAACCACAAAGGTTTCCCTTTTTTTAAAAGAGCTTTATAAGAAACTTTATGTAATAAACTGTAAGCCAATTTTAAAAGCCCTCTTAAACGTAATTTTGCGAAAATGTGGTAAATTTTAGATATTCTTGTAAAACCTGTATTTAAAACTTTTTTCTTTTCAATTGAAATTAATGTTTGAAGTGCTTTTTGAGTTTTATTGAGATATTCTTCGTTGCCTTCAATATTTGTATGGTAAACAGGATTGTCAATATGTAAAATCTCAATTTTTTTTTCAAGTATTCGATGTGCAAATACTAAATCCTCATACCCATAAGTGCTAATGCGTTCGTCAAACTGTTGGTTGCAATTTTTAAGTAATAAATTTGAGGTTAATAATGATTTTACAGGTGCTTTTCGACGCTTCTCAACTGATATTGCTTCACGATTGATCCCATAGTTATAACGTAAGTTATTCGTTTGATTTTGCTTATTATTATAAATTATACCGCCAAAGCTTACAAAAGAACTAAATTGATTAGAATAATTTATATAATGATTTAAAAAGTTTGAGGATTTTGGCCAAACATCACAATCTAAAATTAATTTTAAATCATACTTTGAGAATCTTAATAAGCGATTAATGTTTCCAGATCTTCCTAGGTTCGTTTTGTTGACTAGATACTTACAATTTTCAATATGGTTTATTTGTTCATTTTCATCTAAGTATTCCTGTCCACCATCTTCACTCACTAAAATCTCAAAAGAGATTTTAGAATCTACACATTGTTTATATAATATGCTTACTAAATCATATGAGGGGTAATTATAGCAAGGAATAAGTATACTTATCAAATGAAAATGTCTTAATTATTGCAGTTGAATGTAGCTTTTAATTTACAAACTTTAGCTTTCAGTTTTAGCTTTTTTCTGAACTACTTCAAAAACTTTTTGACCGTCACATTTTAATGTTTTTGAAGGGTATTTTAGTAAGAGTGCATAATCATGAGTGGCCATTAGAATAGTGTTACCATTCTTGTTTATATCCTGAAGAACTTCCATAACTTCAACAGAAGTTTGAGGATCGAGATTTCCAGTGGGTTCATCAGCAAGAATAAGTTCAGGATCATTAAGTAATGCGCGAGCTATAGCTATACGCTGTTGCTCTCCACCAGAAAGTTGATAAGGAAATTTAAAATGCTTAGTTTGCATACCAACTTTACGCAAAACTTCATCAATTTTTTTTTCCATTTTTGTTTTATCTTTCCAACCCGTAGCTTTTAAAACAAATTCTAAATTTTGTTTAACGTTTCTGTCATTCAGTAGTTTAAAGTCTTGAAACACAACGCCAAGTTTGCGTCTTAGGTCTGGTATTTGTTTATCTTTTAATGTTTTAAGGTTTATACCAACAATTTCGCCTTGCCCTTCTTTTAAAGGAATATCACCATAAAGCGTTTTCATAAAACTACTTTTGCCAGTGCCTGTTTTACCAATTAGATATACAAATTCACCTCGATTAATAGAAACATTGACTTGAGAAAGGATAAGCGATTCTCTTTGATAAATCGCTACATTTTTTAAGGTTAGGATAATTTCAGACATAAGCGTGTTTCAAATTTTAACGAAATGTAAATATAAATATTTTAAAGTTGGTTATTACTTCTTTAAAAACCAAAAAAAATCGCTTTTAGAATATGAATCTAAAAGCGATAATGATTATAATCTTTAATTATTGTTTTAAGCAGAAAGCACTTCTTTTACCTTTTTGCCAATTTCAGCAGGCGAGTCTACAACGTGAATACCGCTTTCTTTTAATATCTTTTTCTTAGCCTGAGCGGTGTCTTCACTTCCGCCAACAATGGCACCAGCGTGACCCATGGTTCTTCCAGCAGGAGCAGTTTCTCCAGCGATAAATCCTACAACTGGTTTTTTGCTACCACTGTCTTTATACCATTGTGCAGCTTCGGCTTCTAATTGACCTCCAATTTCGCCTATCATAACCACACATTCGGTTTCTGGGTCGTTAACGAGAAGTTCTACGGCTTCTTTTGTGGTTGTACCGATAATTGGATCACCACCAATTCCGATGGCAGTTGTGATGCCCAAACCTTCTTTAACCACCTGATCGGCAGCTTCGTAAGTTAAAGTTCCAGATTTTGAAACAATACCTACTTTTCCTTTTTTAAAGACAAAGCCTGGCATGATACCAACTTTGGCTTCTCCTGGTGTAATGACACCTGGGCAGTTAGGACCTATCAATCTACATTCTTTATTTTTAATATAGTTTGAAGCTTTTATCATATCAGCAACAGGAATACCTTCTGTAATGGTGATGATGACTTTTATTCCAGCGTCGGCAGCTTCCATAATTGCATCAGCTGCAAAAGCTGGCGGTACAAAGATAATTGTGGTATCAGCAGAAACTTCTTTTACAGCTTCTTCAACTGTGTTGAATACAGGTTTACCAAGATGTGTTGTGCCACCTTTCCCTGGTGTTACGCCACCGACAACATTGGTACCGTATTCAATCATTTGTTCGGCGTGAAAGGTTCCTTCACTCCCAGTAAATCCTTGAACTATAATATTTGAATTCTTGTTGACTAAAACGCTCATAATCTTATTTTGAATTTGGACAAAAGTAATTTTTTTTGATGATATCTTAAAGATATTAAGTGTCTTTTAGGATACAAGTTTTAATTTTCGATATAGGAAAAAATATTATCTACACTATCATCTGCGGCGTGACTCATTAAAAAGCCTTTTATTATTTTTTCATCTTCAATTTCCCAAATACTCATAAAGTGGGCGAGAGGTAAGCTTTCTTCATGCTCTAAAGTTTCGACATGATAAGTGAAACGCACACATACTCTATTGTTTTCAGCAAAAATATGACTGAATTCTGGGGTTAAAGCAGTAAAAGTTTTCCCCATATTTTGAACCATATCAAAGAAACCATCAAAATTGAGTTTTAAAAACCCATCTGTGCTATTCCAGTTTAATTCTAATTTTGGGTGAACAAATTGATTAAAAATGCTTTTATCTTTGTAGTAATCTGAATATAAAAAATCAGTTACTAAGTCTTTGTAAGACATATTTATATTAATTTTTTGAGTTTTGATAATACATCGGGTAAACGGCTTAAAGAAGCCAATTCTCTATATTTTTTTCTAATGTCAGCTGCAGGAGACCCGAAATAGGTTTTGCCAGGTTCGCAATCTTTACTAATACCAGAAGTGGCTAAAATGATTGACTTTTTACCAATAGTTAAACCGCTAGCAATGCCGACTTGACCCCATATGGTAACTTCGTCTTCAACTACAACACAGCCTGCTATCCCGACTTGAGCAGCAATAATGCAACGCTCGCCTACAATGGTATCGTGACCAATCTGAACTTGATTGTCAATTTTTGTTCCTTTCTTGATAATGGTATTAGCTGTTACGCCTTTGTCTATTGTTGTGTTGGCACCAAGTTCAACATCATCTTCTATAATTACACTACCACCCGATTTGAGCTTGTCATGGTGGGTTTGACGATTTTTGTAGTAAAATGCGTCTGCACCTAAAATAACGCCAGAATGCAAAATCACATTATCACCAATTTCAACACCATCATAAAGACAAACATTGGGGTGAATAATACAGTTGTTACCTATTTTTACATTGTGTCCTATAAAAACTTGAGGCTGAATAATCGTGTTTTTTCCAATAACTGCAGATTCACTAATGTTTTGATTTGATTTTTGGAAACGATTAAAATAATCAGTCAACTTATTAAAATCTCTGAAGGGATCGTCAGAAATCAAGAGTGCTTTGCTTTCTGGACATTCCACTTCTTTGTTGATCAAGATGACACTGGCTTTAGATTCTAATGCTTTATCGTAATATTTAGGATGGTCAACAAATACTATTTCACCAGGATTGATGACGTGAATTTCGTTCATTCCCGTAATCTCAAAATCATCATTACCAATAGCCTTTGCGTTGATGATATCAGCAATTTGTTTAAGTGTATGTGTTTTAGGAAACTTCATTTTGAGTTATTTTTTATGCCCGTATATGACTACCCTAGCAAATAAAGGGTGTAAAAATTTGATTTTTGAAGTTATCAAGTCTAATTTTGACCCAATTCTATTTAACCAATTGTCGTAGTTTCTGTCACCATATATTTTGAGAGATATAAAGCCAAAAATAACACTAAAAAAATCCATAAAAAAATGATTAAATGTAAAATACTTTTTGAGTATTTTAAAATCTGAAGAAACAAGAGCATGTTCATCTGGGGTTCTTTCCTGAGGGTTTAATTTCCTATAGATTTTATAAATCGGGTTCATATTAAGAGGCTCCAAAAATAAGATAAAACCATTTGGTTTTAAGACTCTGTGAACATGTTCTAAAGTTTTTTCTACATCTAAATGATGAAGTATAGCTCCACCAAAAACCACATCAAAGCTTTCATCTTCAAATGTTAAATTATTAGCATCCATTAAGTGAAACTCCGTTGGAAAATTAGCATTTTTAGAATGTTTTATGCCATTTTGTAATTCAGCTTCAGAAATATTGATTGCTGTAAGTTTTTTAGGTTGAACGTGACCTTTGATCCATGAAGCCCAAACATACGAACCAAGCTCTAAAACTTCTTTGTCCTTAAATTTTGTAGTAAGTTCCTTAATAAGTTTTCTTTCTCTAAGATAGGAGAAATGAAATGAATGTCGACGTAAAGGCTTGATTTTTCTTCTGTCTAGTTTTCTTTGATTCCAGTATTCTTTTTCAGTTTCATTAATTTCCTCTCTAGACTTCATAATTCATTCCTTTACGCGTTCCTTATAAGTCCCTTTTTCGGTTTCAATTTTAATTTTATCACCTTCATTAATGAATAAGGGAACATTGACTTCGTGGCCGGTCTCTACAGTTGCAGGTTTGGTTGCGTTTGTTGCAGTGTTGCCTTTTACGCCGGGTTCGGTTTGAGTCACTTCCATCACTACATGTGGTGGCATTTCAACAGACAACGGCTCATTATCTTCTGTGTTGATGAGGACTGTTACTACATCACCTTCTTTGAGTAAACCGGGCATGTCAAGAGCAGCTTCTGTTAATCGAATCTGAGTGTAGTCTTCTTGATTCATAAAGTGGTAAAACTCACCGTCGTTATATAAAAATTGAAATTTATGAGTTTCTACTCGAACTTCATCTATTTTATGACCAGCTGAAAAGGTATTGTCAATCACTTTTCCAGTGGTAACACTTTTAAGTTTTGTTCTTACAAATGCCGGACCTTTGCCAGGTTTAACATGTAAAAATTCTGTAATTTTGAAAATATCATGGTTATATCTAATGCATAATCCATTTCTGATATCACTTGTTGTTGCCATTTTTTTGTTTATTAATTAGAAAAATACCCTTTCATAATTCCACGTTGAGAATCTTTAATAAATTGAAGAATTTCATCTCGTTCAGGCGTGGCTTCCATTTCTGCTTCAATGATAGAAAAGGCTTGAGTATTGTTGTAATTGCGTTGATATAGTATTCTATAAATATTTTGTATTTCTCTTATTTTTTCAGTATCAAATCCGCGTCGTCTTAAACCCACTGAATTGATACCAACATAAGACAAAGGTTCTCTTGCAGCTTTAACATAAGGCGGTACATCTTTTCTGACCAATGAACCACCAGTGATAAACGCATGTTGACCAATACTACAAAATTGTTGAACGGCTGCCATTCCTGCTAAAACTACGTAATCACCAACGGTGATATGTCCAGCCAAAGTACTGTTGTTAGAAAACACACAGTTATCGCCTACAATACAGTCATGAGCTATATGGCAGTAGGCCATAATCCAGCAGTTTTTACCGATTTTGGTTTTATTTCGGTCTGAAGTTCCACGATTGATAGTTACGCATTCTCTAATAGTTGTGCCATCTCCAATTTCTGTTATGGTTTCTTCTTCATTAAATTTTTTATCTTGAGGAATAGCTGAAATGACTGCTCCTGGAAAAATACTTACATTCTTACCAATTCTTGCGCCTTCCATGATAGTGACATTAGAGCCAATCCAAGATCCTTCACCAATAACCACATTATTGTGAATGGTTGTAAATGGTTCTATGACTACATTTTTTGCTATTTTGGCACCAGGGTGAACGTATGCTAAAGGTTGATTCATAAATTATTGATTTTGTCTAACGATTTGCGCCATAAGCTCAGCTTCTGAAGCCAGTTTTCCATTGACGTATGCATAGCCTTGCATATGGCAAATTCCACGCCTAATTGGAGATATGAGTTCTAATTTAAATATAAGGGTATCGCCAGGTTCTACTTTTTGTTTGAATTTGACATTATCCATTTTCATGAAAAAAGTCAAATAATTTTCAGGGTCTTCAACGGTGCTCAAAGCTAATATTCCACCAGTTTGGGCCATTGCCTCAACTTGTAAAACACCAGGCATAACTGGTTTTCCGGGAAAATGACCTATAAAAAATGGTTCATTCATTGTGACGTTTTTGACGCCAATAACGTGTTTATCTGAAAGTTCATATATTTTATCAACCAACAGAAATGGTGGTCGATGTGGTAAACGGTTCATAATTTCAGACACATCAAAAAGCGGTTTGGTATTGAGGTCTATTTTTGGAACTTTGTTACGCTTTTCGGTTTTAATGATTTTTGATAATTTCTTAGCAAATTGTGTATTTACTGTATGTCCAGGCTTATTGGCAATCACTTTACCTCGAATTCGAGTGCCTGTTAAAGCTAAATCACCAAGCACATCAAGAAGTTTATGCCTAGCAGCTTCATTAGGGTAGTGCAGAGTAAGATTATCTAAAATACCATTAGATTTGATATGAATTTCATCTTTACCGAAAGCTTGCTTTAACTTTTCTACAGTTTCTGGATTTAATTCTTTATCTACGTAAACGATAGCATTATTTAAGTCGCCACCTTTTATAAGGCCGTTATCGAGAAGCATTTCTATTTCGTGAAGAAAGCTAAATGTTCTTGCGTCTGCAATTTGACTTTTAAATTCTTTGACTGATTTTATGGAAGCATTTTGAGTGCCGAGGACTTTAGTGCCAAAATCTACCATAGTAGTGACTTGGTAGTTATCGGCAGGCATCAAAATTAATTCAGAGCCATCATCATCAGCATAAGAAATCACATCTTTTACTATAAACTCTTCACGTTCAGCGTCGAGTTCTACTTTTCCTGCTTGCTCAAGTGCTTCAACAAAGAACTTTGAAGAGCCATCCATAATAGGCGGTTCAGAAGCATTGAGCTCAATCAGAACATTATCAATATCTAAGCCTACACAGGCCGCTAAAACATGCTCTGTGGTTTGAATAGTAACGCCATTTTTTTCTAATGTGGTTCCTCTTTCAGTATTTGTAACTAAATTAGCATCAGCTGGAATAATTGGATGTCCTTCTAAATCTATACGCTGAAATGCATATCCGTGATTTGCTTTGGCTGGTTTAAAGGTTAACTTTACATTTTTTCCAGTGTGCAAACCTACACCTTCAAGGCTTATTTCTCCCTGGATAGTGGTCTGTTTAGTTGGATGATTTTTCATAGGCTTGAAGTTTTTTTTCAAGGATTTCTATTGTTTTAACAAGCTTCGGTAAGTTTTTAAAGTGAACATAAGATTTATTGAAATCGCCATAACCTAAGGCTGGTGACCCTTGAATAACTTCATCATCTTTAACGTTTCTGCCAATACCAGTTTGGGCTTGCACTCTAACGCGATTACCAATAGTAATATGCCCTACAATACCAACTTGTCCGCCTATAAGGCAATTTTCTCCTATTTTGGTTGAACCCGCAATACCTGTTTGGGCAGCGATAGCTGTATGCTTACCAATTTCTACATTGTGAGCTATTTGTATTTGGTTGTCTAACTTAACACCTTCTCTAATGATTGTAGACCCTAAAGTTGCTCGATCTATAGTTGTGCTAGCTCCTATATCAACATGATTTTCGATAATAACATTTCCGATTTGTGGCACTTTTTTATAAACACCTATTTGGTCAGGTGAAAAGCCAAAACCATCAGCTCCAATAACCACATTACTGTGTAAAGTGCAATCATTTCCGATAAGGGTTTCAGAATAGATTTTGCATCCTGCAAAAATGGTAACGTTATCGCCAATTGCAACATTATCACCAATATAAGTATCAGGGTAAATTTTTACATTATTGCCAATTTTTACATTTTTACCTATGTACGTAAAAGCACCTATATAAGGCTTTTCACCAATACTTGCTGATTTTGCTATATGATTAGGTTCTTCTATACCAGACTTATCAAGTTTAACCTGATTGTAATATTCTAAAAGTTTTGAAAATGAATCGTAAGGGTTTTCTACTTTTATGAGCGTAGTACTAATATCTTGAGTTTGTTCAAAATCTTTAGCCACTATGCAAATACTGGCTTGAGTGGTGTAAATATACGAGGTATATTTAGGATTGGCCAAAAAGGTTAATGAGCCTTCTTCACCTTCTTCTATTTTTGAGAGCTTGTCGACTTCGGCATCTTGGTTTCCCTCGATACTTCCGTCGAGCAATTCTGCGATTTGACTTGCTTTAAATTTCATTTTGACAAAAATAGAAAAAAAAGTTAAACTAAATCTTTAGGATAGCAGATATAAAACTTAACTACAGGTTGAGCTAAGGTTTTTAAATTCAATTGATCAGAAACTTGAGAGACTTCTTTGATTTTTTCGTTTTTAAATAAAATCATAATCTGCTGATAATCATAGTTATAAGCCTGATTAGAAGTTGTGCCCTCTAATAAGAAATAGTTAATTTCTTTTTGAGTGATGTTAAATTGTTTTTGAATTCTCTGCTTTATCTTTTCTAACTTTTTTGTATTGAAAGCTTTACTTTTCAATTTGATTTTAAACAATTTTCTATTGATAAGCATTTTACATAGTGAACTCAAAACTTGATCGGGATGATTTTGCCATTGTTTAATAGCAGTAATAATATCATAATCGTCTAGTTGAGCAAAACGTTCTAAAATTTCAACACTAAAATTGTCATACAAAATGTTGTGATTCAGAAAAAAAGATAAGGTTGAATTAGTTTTCAATTTTTTATCTTGTTGAATTAACTCTTTAGCTCTCTTAAGAATTTTAATCAAAATTAATTCGGCTCCAAGACTGGTTTTGTGCAAATAGACTTGCCAATACATCAAACGTCTAGCAAGTAAAAATTTTTCAACCGAATAAATCCCTTTTTCTTCAATGACCAGTTGATTGTCTCTTACATTAATCATTGTAATTAACCTGTCGGAGTTGATATTCCCTTCAGCTACACCCGTATAAAAACTATCGCGCTTTAAATAATCTAATCGGTCTATATCTAATTGTCCAGCAACGAGTTGAGTTAAAAACACCTTGCTGTAATCACCTTTAAAAATTTTGATGGCTAAATCCAGTTTGCCCTTAAACTCTTGATTAAGCGTCTCCATAAATTCTAAAGACAAATTTTCATGACTCAAACCTTCAATCAAACTGTTTTCAAGCGCATGTGAAAATGGCCCGTGACCAATATCGTGAAGCAATATGGCAATAAGTGTGGCTTCTTCTTCCTCTTTAGTGATTTCAACGCCTTTAAACTTTAGTGTTTGAAGTGCCTTTTGCATTAAGTATAAACAACCTAAAGCATGCTGAAAACGCGTATGTTGTGCACCGGGATAAACCAAATGCGATAAGCCCATTTGTGTAATTCGCCTAAGCCTCTGGAAATAAGGATGTTCTATTAAATCAAAAATGAGTTCACTCGGAATGGTAATAAAACCATATATTGGGTCGTTTATAATCTTGAGCTTGTTTTGCTTTTTCAAAATAATTTCGCTTAATTTCAGCAAATATAACGATATGACTAAGATAAAAATACTTTGGGTAGATGATGAAATAGATTTGTTAAAACCACATATCATGTTTTTGACTAAAAAAGATTATGAAGTCACAACTTGTCAAAGTGGTATGGAAGCTATAGATGCCATTGAAAATGAACGGTTTGATATTGTATTTTTAGATGAAAATATGCCTGGGCTATCAGGTATTGACACTTTAGCTGAGATCAAAGCCAAACAAAATAATTTACCGGTGGTAATGATCACTAAAAGTGAAGAAGAATATATCATGGAAGAAGCCATTGGTTCTAAAATTGCAGACTATTTAATTAAGCCTGTTAATCCTAATCAGATATTACTGAGTTTAAAAAAGAATTTAGACCATAGCCGTTTGGTTTCTGAACGTACAACTTCGCACTATCAACAAGCGTTTAGGAAATTATCAATGGATTTATCTCAAGTCAATTCTCATGAAGAATGGGTTGAGCTTTATAAACAATTGCTTTATTGGGAAATGGAACTCGACCAGTTAGACGATTCATCAATGACTGAAATTTTAGAATCTCAAAAACAAGAGGCCAATTCAGCGTTTTATAAATTTATCACTAAAAATTACGAATCTTGGTTTGACCGTAATGCTGAGGAAGCACCAATCCTTTCTCATCAGCTGTTTAAAACTAAAATTGTTCCTGAACTCAAAAACGATCAACCTACATTATTGGTAGTCGTTGACAACCTTAGATACGATCAATTGAAGTCTATTGAACCTATTATCAATAACCATTTTAAAAAAGAAAAAGAAGAGGCTTTTTATAGCATTTTACCTACTGCCACTCAATATGCCAGAAACTCCATTTTTTCAGGTTTAATGCCTTTGGATATGCAAAAACTCTACCCAAAGTTGTGGTTAAATGACACAGATGAAGGCGGTAAAAATATGCACGAAGCCGAATTTTTAGACAATCAATTGAAGCGACTTGGCATGCACATCAGCCATTCTTATCACAAAATCACCTCCCTAGAAAAAGGGAGGACATTAGCAGATAATTTTGGCCAATACAAAAATCAAGACCTCACTGTGGTGGTTTATAATTTTGTAGATATGCTTTCTCACGCTAAGACCGAGATGCAAGTTGTTAAAGAATTAGCCTCAAACGATAAATCCTACCGTTCCTTAACCACAAGTTGGTTTAAAAATTCGCCCTTATTAGAAATTATAATTAAAGCACAACGATTAGGATTTAAATTGATTTTAACCACAGACCACGGTACGATTAATGTGAAAAATCCAACTAAAGTGATTGGTGATAAAAATACCAGCACCAACTTGCGCTACAAAACAGGTAAGAGTTTGACTTATAATGAAAAAGATGTTTACGCGGTTAAAAATCCTTCAGATATTCGCCTACCAAGTATCAATATGAGCAGTTCTTATGTGTTTGCTAAAGGCGATTATTTTTTGGCATATCCTAATAATTATAATTATTATGTGAAATATTATAAAAATACTTTTCAGCACGGTGGAATTTCTTTAGAAGAAATGATAATTCCTTTTGCTGTATTTTTGCCAAAAGAGTAAATGCCCATCTTAATCTCCCCAAAGAGGAGAAATAGTTTTAGCTGGATATGAGTTTACATATGAAACCAAATTCAATAGTTTAGAAATTCTTTAATTATGACTTACGGTTTAGACACTCTTGAAAAGGTTGCAGCTTATATTTTAAACAACTCCACGAGTAAGACCTACTTATTCTTTGGAGAAATGGGCGTTGGAAAAACCACATTAATCAAAGCTTTAGTTAAACACTTAGGCAGTAAAGATAATGTCTCAAGTCCGACTTACTCATTAGTGAACGAATATCTTGCTGATGGAAAACCCATTTATCATTTTGACTTTTATCGGATCAATTCTATTGAAGAAGTTTATGACATAGGTTTTGAAGATTATCTTGCTCAAGATGCACATATTATCATCGAATGGCCAGAATTGATTGAATCATTATGGCCGGAGAAATTTGTCAAAATTGAATTGCAATTGGTTGATGATGAAAAGCGTAAGATTGAAATGAGTGAAGTTTTTTGAAAGTCTATTAATTTTTTATACCTCACAGGTTTTCCTCTAAAGGCGGACAGGCTGAGACCTGTGAGGTCTTGTATAAGAAACTAACTAAAAATTTTCATCAAGAAGAATAACATTAAGTTTTACTCTTTTTTAAGCTTTTCATAAAGGGTATTGATTAATTTATCTTTGTCTTGGATGCGTTTTTCATACTGCTCAATCAGTTTTTCTGATAGCTGGTTGATGATATAAGCATTATTGGAGTGACCACCTTGTTGATTGTCATTGACAATAATACTCTCTTGTTTGACAATATCTTCGGGTTGAACTTCAAAGATTTCACAAAGT